>JBBRXO010000127.1:0-7498 GCA_038248345.1 Armatimonadota bacterium
GGGTGGCGGATATTGAGATCAGTGACTATGTCACCAAAGTCCTGTATCGCCCCTTTGATTACAGATATTGCTTCTATCACCCAAGTGCAGTGGATAGGACCAGGAAAGAGATCGTTGATAATGTGGTGGACAGGAAGAATGTAAGCATTAATCTCGTTCGGCAGACAAAAATGACAAGCTGGCAACATGTGCTTGCTTCAGATATTCCCGTGCCTGCTATCGGGGTTGAAATTAAAGACGGCTCGACTCTTTTTCCGCTTTATCTCTACCCAAATTCCACAACTAAGAAGCAGGTGCTCCTTGATGGTATTGTAGCGGAGACACAAGCGGAATATATCACCGGTCGCCGTGCTAACCTGGCCCCCGCCTTCATCGAGGCGCTCTCGGCAAAGACGGGGTTGGCTTATGTGCCAGATGGGGTGGGCGATCTGGCTAACACCTGGGGGCCGGAGGACGCTTTTCATTATATGTACGCGATCTTCCATGCGCCGGAGTACCGCTCGCGCTACGCGGCGTTCCTGAAGATGGACTTTCCGCGCTTGCCACTCACTGGTGACGTTGCGCTGTTTCGCGAACTCTGTTCGCTGGGTGCGCGGCTGGTGGATATTCATCTGCAGCGGGTTAAATTGGAGCCAAAGACCGGCTTTCCCATCACCGGTAGTGGCATGGTAGAAAAAGTGCGCTACACCGCGCCGGAGCACGGCGAAGCGGGGCGCGTGTGGATCAACGATACCCAGTACATCACCGGAGTGCCCGAGGAAGTCTGGCAGTTCCGCATCGGCGGCTACCAGGTGTGCGAGAAGTGGCTGAAAGATCGCAAAGGGCGCGTCTTAATTTACGATGATCTGATGCATTACCAGCAAATAGTTGCCGCGCTGGCGGAGACGATAACGCTGATGAGCAAGATCGACGGGGTGATCAACGCGCACGGGGGCTGGCCGCTGGGTGAAAGAGCAGCATGACCACATTCCCCAAAACATGTACAATCGGCCCGGTGACTTTTGCGCCGGCGTTGGTGTTGGCCCCGATGGCGGGGGTGACTAATCGCAGTTTTCGCATCCTCTGCCGGCGGCATGGGGCGGGGCTGGTGGTGTCGGAGTTCGTCAGCAGCAACGCGCTGGTGTACAGCAACTGGCGTACCGAGAAGATGGTGCGCATTGACCCCGGCGAGCATCCGGTCACTGTGCAGGTTTTCGGCGGGTTGCCGGAGAATTTGGCCTACGCTGCGGAGATGATCACTCCCTACGGGCCAGATATCATCGATATAAATATGGGTTGCGCGGTGCCCAAGGTGACGCGGCTGGGCGCGGGCGCTGCGATGATGCGCGACATCGAACTGGTGCGCGCGGCGATGAAAGCGGTGCGTGGCGCCACCCACCTGCCAGTGACGGTGAAGATGCGCAGCTTCTGGAATCCCGACGGCCCCAGCGCGCTGGATGTCTGCCGCGTGGCCGAGGAGGAAGGGCTGGTGGGGGTGACAGTACACCCGCGCAGTGGCCGCGTACACTACAACGTGGGCACGGCGGACTGGAGCGTGATCCGCCAGGTAAAAGAGCAAGTGGGGATTACCGTGATCGGCAATGGCGACGTGCGCACCGCCGCCGACGCGCAGCGCATGTATGACGAAACCGGCTGCGATGGCGTGATGATTGGCCGCGCCGCCCAAGGCAACCCGTGGATATTCGAGCGCATCGCCCACGAGCTGGCCACCGGCGAGTACCTCCCCGAGCCGACGCTCTCGCAGCGCGTGAATATGGCCATCGAGCACGGCGAACTGCTCATCGCCGACAAAGGCCACCGCGTAGGTGTGAACGAGATGCGCAAACACATCTGCTGGTACCTGCGCGGCTTCCCCAACGCCGCCCACTTCCGCGACGAGGTGATGTCGCTGCATAAATGGGAAGAGGTGGTGGAGCTACTGCGAAGGGTGGAGCGCGATGAGGATCTGGTGGAGCGGATGCAAGAAGATTATACTGTCTGAACCCGGATTTATGGGATTTAAAGGATTTCCCTGATAATTTTCACCTGATTTGGATATGAATTGGTTACTGTTCAGAGTTTTAAGTCTCTGATCGCTCTAATGTGAGCTTCGCCTTCAACCCAATTGTAGGGGCACAAGGCTTGTGCCCACCTTATAACCATACATTCGAGTGGTCATGTATCCCATACCTCGTTTTAAGGGGGGTGGTTTGCCACGAAGTGGCTGATATTCTCCAATAGCCTACTTCCCTTCGTGCCTTCCCTCCTTCGTGGTTATAAAAACCCCTTGACGAGCAAACACATGTGTGCTATATTCAATCCATAAATAAATAGACGCCGGGGTGACCCGGGCCGTTGAGGAGTACAGACTCCAGGCGGATTCATGCATTGCGCATGGATCCGCCTTTTTTTTGTTGGTAGGGGAGGTGCAGCATGATGGAGGACAGATTGGCGCACAGCTATGTGTCACTGGCGGAGGCGGGAGCGTATTTTGCTGATCGGCTGGGCACGGAGGCGTGGACGACGGCGGACACTAATGCGCGCGAGTGTGCGTTGCTGATGGCGATGCGCGAGCTGGAGCGGCTGCGCTGGCATGGCGAGAAGATGAGCGCGACTCAGCCACTCTGCTGGCCGCGCCGGGGCGCTGCGGGCGTCATGGCGGGGGTGATACCGCCGACCATCTGTGCCGCACAGTGCGAGGAAGCGCTAGCCTGGCTGCAACCCGCCGTGACGCGTCGTCGCCTGCTACGCGACGCCGGGGTAACCAGGGCGCAAGTAGACACCGTGCGCGAAGATTACGCCCCCGCCGGCGTGGACGCCCTGCTCTCCCCACCCGCCCGCGCGTTGCTGACGGGGTGGGTGCGGCTGGGGGGGCGGTTGGTTTGACAACTAGCCACGCGCTAAAGCACATGGCTATAGACCGTCGCCATCCTGGCTATGGCCTACATGTAAGATCAAGCACCCTGAAGGGAGCTACTTTTCATCAGATAGCGCGCTTCAGCGTGCTTGCCGTTGTTAGCCACCTCCTTTAGGGGGTGGTGTTAGTAATCACCGCTTCGCGGTGATTACTTTGGAGGGATGTCCAATGAGCCAGATTCTAAGCTACCTGACGGAGCGCGCCATGTTGTATCGGCGCACCGGGGTGAATGCCTTCGGCGAGGAGGTGCGCGATGCCGGGCGCGAGGTGTATTGCCGCGTGCGCCGCCGTCGCCTCGCTACCATGATGAAAGATGCCGTGGAGAGCGGTAACAGCGGTGAAGTGTGGCTGGCCCCCGACGAGGATGTCTCCCCTGGCGACGCCTTCCTCTACGATGGCGATTACCTGACGGTGACCGGCGTGAGCGACCTAGTCGACATCGTCGGCGCGCTGATCGGACGACGAGCGGAGGTGGGGTAGAACACTTAACCACCCCCTGAAGGAGGTGGCTAACAGCGGCAAGCACGCTGAAGCGCGCTATCTAAATTAGTTGATATGCCCCGGTATTTATGATGGGGGTTAGGTTTCGGAGGTGCGGTGAGATGACAATGCTACAGGCTTTTGGGGAGTGGCTGGAGGCGGCGGAGGTGGGGACGCTGGGGGTGGATTTGTTCCTAGGGGAGCGCCCCGCCAGCCCGGCGGCGCTGGTGGCGGTGACGCAGGTGGGCGGAGAAGACGCGGATGTCTACCTGCCGGTGGTACATCCGATCTTCCGCTGCGTAGTACGTGCGGAGACGAGTGAAGAGGCACTGGAGCTGGCGGAAAGCCTGCGCGAGCGGCTGCACCAGCGCGAAAACTTCGCGCTGTCCGATGGCTGGTGGTGCTACCTGGCGTTATCGCTGCGCCCGGCGCAACTGTGTGGCCGCAGCACCCCGGAGGGCGAACTGCCCGCGGCGCTGGCCGAGGTGGAGGTGCGGATGAGTGTTCGTCAATCTTTAGCATCAGGTTTTTGATCCCGACCTAGGGCGTTGCCCCAGGTCGGGTTATATTGGAACTAATTCAGTAAAAGGAGCGAATCATGATAACAATATCAGGGATAACCCCCATCAGCGCGCTGCCGGGTACGGTGGTGACGGTGTACGGCACCGGTTTCATCGCTGATGCGGGGGATGATTATGTGGTGATCATCGGCGGTGAGAATACTGCGGTGACTGCGTTGACGGCTACTGCGGCGCAGTTTACCGTGCCAGCAAGCACCCGCTCGGGGCCGGTGGATGTGACGGTGAAGCACCTCACCGATGACGACGAGGCCACTTTGCTGCTGGCCTGTTACCTGTTGGCCGCTCCGGCGGCGCACGACTCCGGCAACCTGCTGATGGGCGGCGCACGGGCGGTGTTCCTTGATGGGCGCCCCGTCGGCTACCTGGATGGCCCGGTGAAGCTGGCGCACGAGGTAACGCTGTACGAGGCCGAAGTGGAGCAGGAGCTGAACCCGGTGGCGGTCTTCACCCGGCGCGAGCGCTGGCGACTGACGCTGGCGCTGGCCGAGGTAAGCCTGGAGAACCTGCGTGCCGTCTTCGGCGGTGGGGAGATCAACGCCAGCACGGCCGGGCGCACGCTGGGCCTCGGCGGAGCCGCCGCAACGGAGCATTCGCTGCTGGTGCAGGGGCCGGGCGTCAACGGCAAACTACGCGACTTCTATGCCTACCGTGCCGTCCCCGCCAGCACCGAGCCATTGCTGCTGGCGCGCGACAAACCGCAGCGATTAACCCTCACCATGCTGTTGTTGCCCGAGCTGAAATTGCCGGTAGGGGAGCGGATTCTGCGGGTGGCGGAGTGTTGAAGTGGGGACGGAACCATATTAAACCACGAAGACACGAAGGCACGAAGAGAGAGGAAAATTTTTAACACAGAGGCACAGAGAGGGTGGGGAAAAGTCAGGAGTATCGGTTTTGGTGACAAGCCGTCATTCCATAGCCCAGCCCTGAAGGCCCACTAGCCCTGTCGTTTACGGCTGGGCGATAGGCTGGAGGATCAGAACACTCTGAATCAGCCTTGGAACTTGAAACTATTATCGAAGGAGCACACCAATGAACACTACCATCGCCGACCTTACCGACTCCACGCTGGAGAGCTTGGAGCAGTTGCCGTTGCCGTGCGGCCTCACGGTGATGCTGGTGGATCGGCTGGCGCGGCGCTACGGGTGGGGGCCGGGGGAGATTCTGGCGTTGCCGGTGACGCTGGCGTTAGCGCTGGTGATGCTGGAACGCGTGCCGGTGCAGGAGAGCGGGCTGGAGAGCGCCGGGATTGTGCTGGTGTAAATATTTTCAGCGCGCTTTAGTGTGCTTGCAGTTGTTAGCCACCTCCTTCAGGGAGTGGTGAGAAGTCCGGGAGGTACAACCATGACAGATGAGACACAGAATGAACTGCGCGCGGCGCGGGGGGAAGTGGAGGCGCTGGCGCGGGGGATACACGAGAGCGCAGCGCGGTTGCGGGCGGAATGGGGGGCGGCGCTGAACGAGATGACGCGCGAGGCGGCGCGGGTGCTGGACGGCATGACCGGCGGCGCGGGCTATGCCGGGGCCGCCGGATCGCTGGGCGAGCTGATCGGGCTGGCCAACGGCGACGGGCGGCAGAGTACGGTGAAATACGCCCACCCCGCCATCACCCGCCCGGCGGGGACGAGCGTCACCCTCGCACCAGGCGCGATCCAGATCACCACGCAGACGCTGGACGAGCGCACGCTGGACACGGTAGCCGCCCGCCTGGCCGACAAAGTCCGCGCCCGGATAGCCTTCGATGACGGGCGGTATGGGCAAAGTTAAATTGGTTCCAAGTTGCAAGTTCCAAGTTCCAAATATGAACTTATTGCGTCATAGTCATTGGGTTATCCTTGGAACATGGAATCTGGAATTTGGAACTTAAAAGGAGAATCCGATGAATCACAAGTTAGACGATTATGAATATGCGTTAAATCCCACGGCGGGCAGTTTTAGTGGGGTGCAGCCGGCGTTTTCACGCGTGGATGTGCCAACTTACACCGGCAACGTCAGCCTCTGCTGGCCTCCCGTGTGGGGCGATACCGAGGTACGCGAGGAGTGGGAGCAACTGGACGCCGCACAATATGTCGCGCTGCAGACAAAATACCTGCAGGACGGCGGCGGCGCGCTGCACGTCTGGTCGCCCGGCGACGGCTACCAGTACCAGGTAGAGATCACCGCCCTCACCGGCCGACCCTACAAAGGTGGCACCTATATTGGTGTGACGATGCGGATGAAGGTGCATGGGGCGAGTCACTAGTCATTTGTTCAATGTTCAAAGAGGACGAACGGAGTATGATCACCACGCGCTAAAGCACGTGCCTATATGATCAAGCACCCTTAAGGGCGCTATCATTCGGAGAGACAAGTCCGCGAAGGCGGACGACCGGCGCGTAGCGCCACGCAGCCGGGACTTCAGTCCCAGTGGAAAATGAGATGTTCTATTAAAGGGGATAGATATGCCAATCACATTATCACCATCATATATAACCGCGATGGCGGCGGCTGTCCGGCGGCCGGTGGCGCGGGTGTTCTGTTCTCCGGGGGGCGTGGAGCATGAGTTGAGCGATGACCTCATCAGTTGGGAGCTGGAGCGCGTGAGTGAGCACGCGGCCGGGCAGGCTACGCTGAGCTTTGCCAGCCCGGAGGCGCGGTATCGCCCCGGTGGCCTGCGCGGCGACTGGCTGGCGCCGGGGACGCGGGTACGGGTGCAGTTGGGGTTGCGTACGGCGGGGGGGATGGCGGTAGTCACCGTCTTCACCGGCGAAGTCGAGGAGGCCACCGCGCGCTACCGTCGGCTGGAGGGAGAGGTGCTTGACGTGCGTCTGCTCGACCGCGCCGGGCGTTTCCTGCGCCAGCAACTAACCAGCCCGTTGTACGTCGGGCAGCAGGCTAACGATATCGTGCGTGACCTGTTCACCAGCTTCGGCGGGTTGGAGGCGGGCGAAATCTCGCTGGCCGCCACCGACTATACTATCCCGCAACTGCAGTTTGTAGAGGAGACGCTCTATGACGCCGGGATGCTGGTGCTGCAGGCGGCGGGGAGGCGCATCTTCTTCGATGCGACGGGGAATTTGCGTAGCGCACCGCTGGGTGTCCCGATCACCCCGGACTGGGAGATATCCGACGGCAACACGCTGCTGTGGGCGCGTGAGACGGCTGGCAAACCCGCGGCCACGCGCGTGTTGGTTACCGGCAGGCTGGGCGACCCGGTGCGGCAGGTGGGCGAGGAGACGCTGTGGGAGGAGGTGACCGCCAGCGACTACGACGGGGCCATCATGGTAGAGGTGCCCTTCCGCCCCGCTGGCGCGCTGTATGAGGATATCCGGCTGGAGGTGGTGACGGCACTCGCCCCCACCGAGCAGGTGGCGCTTTATCGGCAATCGGACACCGGTATCACCGTGCGGGTAGTCTCCCCCGGAGGCCGCGCCATCACCTTTCGTTGCCTCGGGCGGCAGGTCTATTATACCACGCCATACGTCACCGGCGCCGCGGTGGACGCGGAGCTGGCGGCGCGTTTCGGCGAGCGCACTGCCGAGTACAGCAACCCGGCTGTGGCAAC
>JBBRXO010000128.1:0-7476 GCA_038248345.1 Armatimonadota bacterium
AGCCGGAGTGCGTCATCAACGTGGGGGTGAGCGGCCCGGGCGTGGTGAAGTGCGCGCTGGAGGGCGTGCGCGGCGCGGATTTTGAGGTGGTCTCGGAAACGATCAAGCGCACCGCCTTCAAGGTGACGCGCATGGGGCAACTGGTGGCGCACGAGGCGGCGCGGCGCCTCGGCGTGCCCTTCGGCATCGTCGACCTCTCGCTGGCGCCCACGCCGGCCATTGGCGACAGCGTGGCGCATATATTGGAGGAGATGGGGCTGGAGCGTTGCGGAGCGGCGGGCAGCACCGCGGCACTGGCGCTACTCAATGACGCGGTAAAAAAAGGCGGGGCCATGGCCACCAGCTATGTGGGCGGCCTCAGCGGGGCCTTCATCCCGGTCAGCGAGGACGCGGGGATGATCCAGGCGGCGCAGGAGGGCGTGCTCACCATCGAAAAGCTGGAGGCAATGACGGCGGTGTGTAGCGTGGGGCTGGATATGATCGCCATCCCCGGCGACACCCCGGCCAGCGCCATCAGCGGCATCATCGCCGATGTAATGGCCATCGGCGTCATCAACAGCAAAACTACCGCCGTGCGCATCATCCCCGTCCCCGGCAAAGTGGTGGGCGATATGGTAGAGTTCGGCGGCCTGCTGGGCCGCGCCCCGGTGATGCCGGTGAGCAAACTGGACAGTAGCGCCTTCATCGCCCGCGGTGGCCGCATCCCAGCCCCATTGCAGGGGATGCGGAACTAATCATTCGTATTTGGGCATGTCAAAGCTAGAACAATTGTTGGTGTAATGCTATTGACAGGTGGATTATAGGGCATTACTATGAATGTGCTGAGCGTCATTAAGATGGTGTTTACCGAATAAATACGGCAAAATCAATCAACTCGCCACCCGAAACAATCCCCAAAGTGGGGACTTGGGGACAAGGTATGTGATAGGAGTTGTGAAAGGCAGTAACAAATGATCCGATTTGAACAGGTTCAAGTGAGTGAGGTCATGCGGGACGATGCGCTCTGCATTCCTGCGGACGCCTGTATCTGCGATGCGGTTCAGGTTATTGTGCACGCATCACCGGATTGGTATCCAGTCATAGATAGTGCAGGCCTCTTTTGTGGCGTAGTGACGCTTCACGATCTGCTACGCCGCTTTTTTCCCATGGTGGAAGACGGCGTGTATCCAGATATACGTGCGCTACTAGCAGAAAAGGTCAGTGATCTGATCAGTCGCGAATACCCACCCGTTTCCCCGCAAGATAACATTCGTGATGTCATAGTAATCATGATGAAAAAGAATCATTCCAGCCTGCCAGTGTTGAACGAGGGTGTGTATGTGGGCATGGTTCGCCTTCATGAGATCGCCAGGCTCCTGCCATGTACCATTGAGTGAACGGGCACGGTAGGCAATAGCGTGGTGATTACTGCTCATACCGGTTTGCCAGACGAAGACACAAAACTGTTACGATGTCCGCGATGGTATTGTTATTATCCCACGGAACGTGGTAATCCCGGCGGGCATGCGTATTTAGCCGTACAGCGTGAAGTAGGATACCCTTGGTGACAAGTGAATTGGCTGCTTGCGGCACGTCATGAATGGACAGCCGCGCGGATCCCGGAGACGAGCCAGGACGAATAGGGGGAGGATCGATATAATGAGCTGGAGAGAGATACAAGCCTGGCATGCGCATGAGGGAAACGAGATTATTGGCGTCTTTGAGAGCGACGGACAGCAAGGATTGACCAGTGCAGAGGCCGAGAAGCGCTTGCAAGAGGTGGGACCCAACAGTATTACCGGCCAACGCGGCATCAGCCCAGTGAAGCGGTTTATGTTACAGTTCTGCAATCCGCTGGTCTATGTGCTGCTGGTGGCGGGCACCATTACCATGCTCATGCCCGGACACCTAGTCGATGCATCGGTGATCTTCGGAGTGGTGCTGGTCAATGCCATAGTCGGCTTTGTCCAGGAATCACGAGCGAAAGCGGCGATCGAGGCCTTGAACAAACTGGTCAGTCTGGACGCGAATGTGGTGCGCGACGGCCATCCGCGCCGGATAGATGCGGCCCATCTCGTTCCCGGTGATGTTGTGCAGCTGCAATCCGGCGACCGCGTGCCTGCCGACCTGCGCCTGCTTCACCTTCGCGACCTGCAGATCAACGAATCAATGCTTACCGGGGAATCGCTGTCGGTGAACAAAGAACGTGAGACGCTCGCCGAAGACATGTCGTTGGCCGACCGGAAAAATATGGCCTATTCGGGTACGTTGGTTACCTACGGACAGACCACCGGCATCGTGGTGGCGACGGGCAACCGGACGGAACTAGGCCGCATCTCGCACCTGCTGGAGAGCGTGACGGAGATCGCTACGCCACTCACTCGCCGGCTGAGCCGCTTCAGCATCTTGCTGTCCTGGATCATCATCGGCGTGGCCGCCTTCACCTTCGCGCTCGGGATGTGGCGCGGGGGCTACAGCCTTCCCGCCTACGTGGCCGGGCTATTCTCCGGCGAACCCGCGATCACCGAGATCTTCGGGAACACGTTCATCTCCGCGGTGGCGCTGGCGGTGGCCGCTATCCCGGAGGGGCTACCGGCGGCGGTGACCATTATTCTCGCCATAGGTGTATCCCGCATGGCGAAGCGCAACGCCATCATCCGCAAATTGCCCGCGGTGGAAACCCTGGGCAGTACCGCCGTTATTTGTTCGGACAAAACAGGCACGCTAACCAAAAATGAAATGACCGTGGCCCGCATCATCACCGCGAAAGCACGTTATCGCGTCACCGGCGTCGGCTATCAGCCAAAGGGCGAGCTCCTCCGCGAAGCGACTACTGCCACGATAGAAAACACCGCCCAGCACGGCACGAACCGGGATGGCGGCTTTTACCCCTCCGATGCCCCCGCACAGGTCGCGCCCGGCGATGCCATCCCCGTTGTCGTGGAAAATTCTGGCGCACTACAGCAGTGTATCCACTGCGGCGTACTCTGCAACAACTCGCGGCTGGTGCATAATGACGGCATCTGGCTAGTCGAGGGCGATCCCACCGAAGGGGCGCTGCTGACCTCCGCAACAAAAGGGGGCTTCGAACCGACGCGCGTGTGCGCTGAGTACCCGACGCTGGATACCATTCCCTTCGAATCTGAACGCCAGTATATGGCGACGCTCCACCGCCTCCCCGAAGGCGGCACGATGATCTATATGAAGGGCGCGGTGGAAAGAGTGCTGGCGCTCTGTGATACGGCGCTCACTGAGGAAGGTGCAACGGTACCAATCGACCGGGAAACACTGACCGAACTGGCCGACATGCTGGCCGCAGAAGGCCTACGCGTGCTCACCTTCGCCAGGAAACCGGCCACGGCTGAACAGCTCGCCCTACACCAGGACAACCTGAACGGAGGCATGACATTCCTCGGGTTTCAGGGGATGATCGATCCCCCGCGGCCCGAGGCCATCGCCGCCGTGCGCGCCTGCCAGCACGCCGGCATCATCGTGAAGATGATCACCGGAGACCACGCGCTGACCGCGCGCACCATCGCCCGGAAGATCGGCATCATCGGCGATGAAGGCTCCGTGCTGACCGGGAACGAACTGACGTCGATCTCGGATGAAGAGCTGTCCGCCATCGTCGAAAATACGCACGTCTTCGCCCGCGTTGCCCCCGAGCACAAGCTCCGACTGGTGCGGGCGCTACAGGCGCACGACTACGTGGTCGCGATGACCGGTGACGGCGTCAACGACGCCCCCGCACTGCGGCAGGCGGATATCGGCGTAGCCATGGGCATCACCGGCACCGAGGTCTCGAAAGACGCCGCAGACATGATCCTTACCGACGACAATTTCGCCTCCATCGAGGCGGCCGTTGAAGAAGGGCGTGGGGTGTACGAGAACCTGCGCAAATTTATTACCTGGACGCTGCCCACGAGTGCCGGCGAGGGCATGCTCGTCCTGACGGCGATTCTACTCGCTCTGCCCGTCATCCCCATCCAGCCAGTGCAGATACTCTGGATCAACCTGACCACCGCTGTCGCGCTGGGCATGATGCTCGCTTTCGAGCCGAAAGAAAAAGGACTAATGCAGCAGTTGCCCCGCGACCCGAAAGAGCCCCTGCTTACCCCCATCCTACTCTGGCGCACGGCCTACGTCAGCGTGCTCATGGTCATCGGTGCCTACGCATTGTTTATGTGGAAAATAGAAAACGATGACACTGAAAAACTGGTAGCGCAGACAATTGCCTCCAGCGTCGTGGTGATGGTAGAACTGACCTACCTGTTCAACACCCGGTCACTTACCCGCTCCATCCTCTCTGTCGGATTCTTCTCCAACCCGTGGGCAATCTTCGGCGCGGGGATGATGATCCTGCTGCAGTTGGCGTTCGTCTACCTGCCATTTATGAACAAACTCTTCAACACCCGGCCAATTCCACTGATCGCCTGGCTGGAAATTGCCGCCATTGCTATCGCCATTCACATCATCGTCGAAATCGAAAAATGGCTGCGCCGGCTGCACGCGAAGAGCCAAACACCCAACCAGCCTGCCGTGACACGCTGATCACCCCGCGGGCACCGCGTCTTCGGGCACCCGCGGTGGCCGCATCCCAGCCCCGTTGCAGGGGAGGCGAAACTAGGGGGATTTAGCCACGAAGGCACGAAGAGAGAGAATAAATATAAAGACAGAAGGCACGGAGAACACAAATAAAAAGGAGTACCGCCCTGGACGGTACTCCTTTTTAACTCTACTCGCTGGTATCGTCTCTATGGGGTGTTAGCGAAACGCCAAGTTCCCCACAGTTGCGGCGTCAACATCGCCTCACTCGGTACATCTGCGGTGATGTTCGTGGCCTTATTTGACCAATAAACACGTTGTACGGTCTTTATTCCATCGCCGCGCAGGATGCCGATGTCGCCCTTGATGCTCATGCCATCCGTTGCGGTTAATTTCAGTACTGACAATGGGATCGAAATCTCATAGTTGCCATCCTTGGTTCCCGCCAGTTGCACCTGATCGCTGATGTTTTCCACCTGATCAAGGGTGATGGTGCGCCACGGTGAGGAGAACGGTACCGGGGTAACGGTGCCCGGCACTACCGCGCGGTAAATCATCGCAACTGGTTTGTTTTTGACCATTGTTATCAGGATACGCACGTCGCCAGCTACCGGCGCGGTACGTGTCTTGTTCGCTTTCGGATCGGTGCCTATCATCAAGTCCAGCGCACCGCCCGTCTTAAACAGGAGATTCAATGTCTCACCGGTGTTGTTGAACAAGTTAGCATCCCCGGTGCCAAAGGCGGCATAGAGCTTATCGCCATTAATTGCCACTGCGCCTTTGACGTCATAGGGTTTGCTATTACTGTTGAAGTTCGCTCCCACACCGCGCTTGTCGATACTGGCCCAATCGGCATCTTTCCATTCATCAAGCTTCCCATCAACGGTGATGGGAGCCTGGGTAATCGCTACTTGCATTGCGGTCTTGCCAGCATTCTGCTGGCGTGTCACTTCCTGCTCCAGCACATAATCCTGTGCTTTCTTCAAGTCTTCCACGGTTACCGTCAGTGGCATATTGGGGAAGCGGCTGATGGTATCCAACCCGTCTATGTTTATCAGGACGCCGCGGTTCTGCATGTAGACTTTGCCATTGCTTACCTGGGTAATGGAGGGCCAGAAATCTTCATCACTAGGGGTTACCTCATTCAGCAACATATTGCGGATTGCTATCCCCATTGACCAGGGCTTCCCCTGCCGGGAATCCTGGAGAAGCTGAGCTACAAACAAGCCATCAGTAGTGAACATATAGCTGTTACCCATGTTGCTATTGATCGTCCATATGGGGCCAGCATCACCCACTTTCGGGGTAATGAATCCACCCAGCAGACGCGTAGTGCCGATGATCTCACCCGCAAAATGCGGTGCTGGGGCCTCATGGGAAGCATGTAGACCCGGCCAAAGATTCGGGTAGGACCACATAGGCTTGCCATCTTTGACGCCGGCGAGCGAGTAGACAGAAAACGGCTTAGGTGCGACGGACATTACTGTCCAACCATTTGGATGGGTGAGTGCCTGGTCGCCGCCGGAGCTGGCCGGGCCCTGTACTTCTTTCGCCAGTTCCTTACCGGCATTCAGATCATAAATGGGGACACCGTTATTGTCGATAGTGACTGGTGAAAACTGCATGGTTACACCGTCGACGCGTGAAATAACGAAGGAGAGGTCACCCATAACGGTGACGCCCCCGGTTGATTTCTTCTGGAAGGTAACCTCTTCTGGCTGCATTTTGCCATCGGCATTGGTATCCGACCAGACAAACATAGCCTGGTTTTGCCAGTAATCGCCCTTCAGATTAATGCCGGCTGGCCATTTCGTTTTGAAGGCATCGTCTTTGAAAATAGACCAGCTATTGGCGTTTCCGATGGCGGCTACCGGAATGGCAATGCCATTTTTTTCTTTCCACAGCATGGCGATACCGGTGCCAGCAAATGGACTGCTGCTGTAACAGTTCGTGTAGTAGCGTTGCCCCTTCCGGTACAGCGCTGTATCTGGATATCCACTGGTAAACATTGCATCGGGGCGATCTAGTTCGTCTGGCTGGGGACGGAAGATGATCGAATCTACTTTACTCGTCCCCTTCTCCCAATCGAGTTTGAAAGCCATGTCGCCATAATAGAAGCGGTTCTTGTCATTGGAATCGAGGAAACCGCCGTCACCGTACTCTGCCGGGCCGTAGAAGGCATTTACCAGTTTGCCATCGAGGGTCCAGACGCTGACGCGCTTCGGCTGCGGATCTGTCTCCGCTACCCATATGTGGTCATTACTATCTATGGTAATGCCATTGGGGTTATTCATATGTAATTGATCGTACTTGCCCGCCTTCGGAATACCCGCATTACCGATTTCGCGAAGAGCGGTACCGTCAGCGCTGAAGACTTTCACCTGATGGCTGGCGCCGCGGTCAGAGATGTAGATGTTGCCTTTGCTGTCAAAGGCGATATTTTGCGGATCCTCCAGTCCCTTGCTGATCACTACCTGGGGAGCGGGGAAAGGGGCTGAAAGATCAGCTGGCATAGCCACGCGCAGTAGACGTTTCCCGTCGAGGATCAGCAGTTGCCCTTTATCATCGAAAGCCAACCCGCGCGGATCGTCGACCGTCGTCATGCCCAGCACGGTTCCCTTGTTTACGTCGACAAATAGCAGCTGTTTCAGCTTGGGCAAGCTGGCGACAATTATACCATCACGCACAGCCAAACCAGAGACTGCTGCGGATTCTTTTTTATCAAACTTGTATTTGACGACCGACTTCTCTACCCCATTAGCGGTGCGGTAGGTCAGCAGTAACTCCGTATCAGGACAGGAGGCCACGTAGACCGGGTTACCCGGCGCGGCTTCCGCGCCAGCATCGCGGGCCAGGAATGGCGCACCGGCCCAGAGGCCGTTGTTGACCCAGACGACACCGCCAAGCTTTTTCCCGTTCAGATCAACCCAGATCAAACTATGGGTGCCTTCG
>JBBRXO010000129.1:0-7390 GCA_038248345.1 Armatimonadota bacterium
GTCCTTAACAATATCTTTCAATGGCGGGTCAATATGATATGCGCCCAGTTTGCCGTCTGCATTCACCTCCGGGCGAGTATTGTGCGTTTCCACGCCATAACCGGACATCGAGATATTCCATGAGATGGTGGCATATGGTTCCAGCGGGCGATCATCGCCAATCACCTCAAAGTGCATGAGCTGGTCTATAAAGGTCGATTCCTGATTGCGCGCCCACTCTTCCTGGCAGTGCAATTGAAAATCTGGGAGTACCATTTGAATCCCGCCGTCGGTTTCAGTCTGAAGCAACGGACGCCCGGCGATCATCTCATCGTACTGATACCAGCGACGAATAACCTCCTGGTTGCGCTCACTAGCCGCCGCCTCGGCGAACCGTGCCGCCAGCGGGCGCAAAATAGCCATATCATGTTCAGTAATTTTCCACTTTTGTGTATCCATCAATTCTCCTCATTAACACACCTATACGATGTGAAGGAATTCGACCATAGTGTAGCATAGGAAGTCGGAAGTAGGAAGTAGGAAAATAGGGCAGGCGAAACGTCTGCGTGGATACTGTTAAATTCGGCTTCGGTTAAATATCCAGTGTCTTTTCAACAGGCGCAGCCAGTAGCTGGTTTCGCGCGCTTATTTGTAGGCAATGCATAGTTTGGCGAAGAAGTCAGCTCGTGATTATCCGATAATGCTTACCCTCCCAACTTTTCCATGACGTCGTGCCACCGCGCTTCGTGTGATGTCCGGTAGATATCCGACACGAAGCCCATCTTTAAATAGGTTTTCAATGCGGGTAGACGCGCATCATCGGTCCACAGGTAGATATCACGATACCCGGCGCGCTGGAAGCGGTTGATGACCGCGGCGCAAACGGCGAAGCCCAGACCTTTGCCGGCATGGGCCGGATCAGCGGCAACCCATCCCAATTCGGCGCCATTTGGATACCCCTGAATCGGTTTATGCGTCGCCATCGCCGTCGCCACCAGCGTACCAGATGCGGTATGTTCGATAAGGAAAAATCCACCGGGCAGTAAGACGCGTTGCATATCCTCGATACCTGTCGAGGTCCACCCGGTAAAACCGGCCTTATCCATTAACGTGATATAGTCGGCTTCATCCGTTGATACGTAACAGCGCAGTTGATACCCGTCCGGCAGATTGACGGGTAAGAGCGATGCTAGCAATGACGCGGGCCACCGCATGCGCAATTGCCCTTCTGGCGCACCGACGCGCCAATCGCGTGAGTTCGGTACCGGTAGCCACGCGCCGCCTTGCTGCATGGATTGCTGCGAAACAAGCCCCGGCAGTGTCATATCCATCGCTTCGTGTATACCGATAGGACTGGGGGCGTTGCCGGTGATGGCCTGGAGAAAATCCGCCACTTCAAAGTAATCCCCTCCTCCATGCCCGGCACGCAAGGCTGCCGGTGGCGGATTGCGCCAAGCGTCGGGCAAATATTTCGCCGCCAGTTGATCAATGGTGGCCAATGCATCCAGGTCACACCAGCGCACTTCATTGCTTAACGCGCGGCACCAGATTTTATGTTGATCACCCGGCCCGCCGCGATGTGATTCGTAGGCGCCATGCGTGCCCTGCAATTGATAATTCGTCATGGCATGTGGACGGTCAGAGAGCATATCGACGCGGATCTTAATTAGCGCACCCTTGGCGGTTTTACACAGCATCACCTGACTGTCCTGCTGGTAGGCGTCCCCGCGTGGGTCGGTATAATGATGTCCGCTGCCCTCGCAGCAAACGCGCACCACCCGGTCGCCAGGCATCCACTGTAAAATCGGCCCCAGGCTGTGCGTCCCGTAGGTCACCCCTTCAATGCCGGTCTGCCACGTGCGTCGCCATGGGGTGGTTTCATTGTTTTCCTTGAGCTCGTGCACATATTCCCCCTCGGCATAATAGACCTCGCCGAAGAGCCCCTGACGCACCAATTCGCGAATTAGCACATTGTGCTTGAGATAAGTGTAATTTTCCGCCATCATGAAGATCGCCTTCGATTGCTCACAGGCCAACACCAGTTGGCGGCACTCCTCGATAGAGATTCCCGCCGGCACTTCACACAGCACGTGCAAATTGCGCTCCAACGCCATCAAAGATTGCGGCACATGTAACGGCATAGGAGTGCCGATGACGACTGCATCCAATTCGGCGCGTTCCAGCATCTCGCCATAATCCGTATACTGTTCGCATGCACCAAGCTCTTGCCGACAATCGTCCAACCGCTCAGTGTTCGTGTCGCACACCGCATGAATCGTTGCGCCATTGGCCAAAAAAGCCTCGCGAAACGAGCCACCACGTCCCACGGCGCCGACAATACCGACCTTGAGTTTTTCTAATTCCGCCAACATATTCTCCTTCGAAACTTGATTTTGTGGACGCTTTTCCCCATTGGTTTTACCTAACCCTCCAGCCCCTTCCCGCGCCGGGAAGGGGCTGGAGGGTTAGGTAGACCAAGGCTAACGCCATAGATATAACATCATATTTTCATTCCCAAATAATGAAGCTCACTTCATTACTGATTCCTTCATACCTACTATACTACTATAACTGCATAAGCACGAGTCCGGTCACCACTAGCAATAACGCCAGCCTATCCATCACACCCAGACGTTCCCGCAATCGGAGATGACTATGCGCCGTGAAGCCAAAGACGCAGACCCCAATAAAAATGGGATATGCCAGGCCGACTTTCCCCGTCTTTGCCAGATAATCCATGCTGGCGAACAGGCTAAATTGTCCGAGCAAAATCCCGCGGGCGCAGGGGTAGGCGGGACGACATCCGACAACCTCATAACCTACAACCTGCCTTATAGATCCAGCTCCGAGCGGGAGATCACTTCGGCTTGTAACTCGGGGGTCAGGCTGACGAAGTAATCGCTGTAGCCGGCTATGCGCACGACGAGGTCACAGTGGTGTTCCGGGTGCGCCTGGGCGGCACGCAGGGTCTCGGCAGAGACGACGTTTACCTGGGCCTCGAAGCCGCCTAGCCGCATGAAGGTCTCCAGTACCTGGCACATCGGTGGCACCAGGCTGTCGATATTCGGCATGGGGGCGAAGCGCATATTGACGGCGATACCGCCGATCATGGGGGTGTGATCCCATTTAGTGGCAGAGAGCACCGATGCTGTCGGGCCGTGCCGTTCGCGCCCCTGCGCTGGGCCGGAGCCATCAGCTAACGGAAACTTGCTGGTACGGCCATCGGCGGAGGCGGATGTCTCCAACCCCAGGACGTAGTGCATTATCCAGCAGAAAAGCCCCGGCACGATCGCATCGCCCCAATAACTCCGCTGCCCTTCGCAGGAGTGTATAATCATATCGATTATCACCTGGGCGAGCGCATCGACGCGGTCGTCGTCATTCCCGTATTTGGGAGCACGTCCCACCGCTATTTTCACCTCGTCATAGCCGATATAATTGGCCAGCAGGGCGTCGCGTAAGTGGGCCAGCGTGAATTCTCGTTCCGTGTAAACAAATTGGCGGATAGCAGCCAGGGAATCCAGCAGATTGGCCAGCCCCACAAAGGAAGGCTCGATCCAGTTCACCCGTGCCCCCCCCTGGTCAATATCGCGCCCCCGGAGCAGACAATCATGCACAAAGCATGACAGTAATGGGAAGCCGCCGTCAGAGGAACGGATCATCATATTGCGGTTTTCCCCGCGCACTCCCGCGGCGATCTTCTCTTCCAATATGTGGCGGAATCCGCCCAGCAGCTCCTCAAAGGTGTTTATCTCGGGAAGGTCGCCGCCGCCACTGCCATCGGCGGCCGGGATGCCCAGCAAGTCGTGCAGGCACTGCACCAGATTAATGTAGGGGCTGGCGACGTAGACGTTGCTGAGGGCGATCGGGGTGATCTCTACGCAGGCGCTATGAATATACTGGCAGGCATCGCGATGCGACAGCCCCAGGCGCAGCAGGCCGCGGGTTATTACCTCGTCATTAAAAATGGCCGGGTGGCTGTACCCGCGCGCCAGCAGACGCCCGGCTAGCTGCAGTATCGCCGGGGGCATATCAACATGCCAGCAGATACCGCAGGCGGGATACGCCATACGGACATGCCCTACCGCCTGAGTGAACATGTAGCTCAGCTCATTGGTGCAGTCGCGCCCATATTCGTCACGCCCGCACACCAGCCAACCGACTGCCAGCCCGCGCGGGGTATATTCATTCAGCAGAATCGCCACACAATCAATCAATTCCTGCGCACTCTCCGGGGTGATTCGTCCGGCGGCGATATCTCGTTGATAAAAATACCATAGGTATTGATCCGGTCTACCCAGTTGAAACAGCAGCATCTGGTTGCCCGCGCACATGCAGAAGGTGGCGAAGTGCATCGCCTGTACAGCTTCGGCGAAGGTCTCGGCAGGGAATTCCGGGACTTTTCGGCAGATGCGCGCTATTTCGTGTAACTCCGCCTGCCGTTGGGGGTCTGCCGCGCGTGCAGCCTGCTGTTCGGCGAGGTCAGCATATTTGCCCGCCAGTGCCACCATTCCGTCGAGCGCGGCCGCACAACCGCGATAGAAAAAATCATGTTCCAGTTCCTCGGGGCGGGAGAGGTCAAGGCGGGTGCGGAATCGTGTGATGATGGCCCGCACCCCCTGCACTCCATCGGTCAACACGCGTGAGTAATCAATCGCCATGTGGGCCTTTTGCCCGGGGGGCTGGGCCGCATTATTCCATATTTCAAGCTCCGGTTTTTCCTCGTCAGTCAGGGGTGGATAAGCATATTTGCCCACCACTAACTCATGCTCATCAATAATCGGGGTCAGACCACGCAGGATATCGCCTGCCATCATGCCGCGCCGCAACATATGCTGGCATGTCGGTGTGCTGTTGCGCCAGGAGCGGGAGGCGAGCAGAGCAAGCTCATGGTTGGAAAATCCTCCGCTGTGGCGGTGCATATGTTCCAGTGCCCGCACCTGTAAAGCCACAACCCGATCCGTTGCGTCGGTCAGCTGACTGGCATCAATATTTTGCATGGTTTCTCCCGCGATAGTGTTCAAAGTTTTTCGTTCCCATCTGGTTAAGATACTACCTTTCGAGATAATTAACCAGACCCCTGCAAAAACCAGAGAATATTTTTCACAGAATGCCGCAGAGGTAAAAAACCGCCCCTCCTTGGTTAAAACCGAGGAGGGGCGGAGCGTTTGCCTGCTACGCTAGCTATTTATTGTGCGTAGATGCTGTACTTGATGGTACCGGAACCACCGGCGGTGCCGAAGGTTGCCGGCCAGGTGCCGTAGGTCTGGGCTTTCCATTTGTAGGTGCCGCCGGTGGTATCGCCTTTAACAGCGAAAGCGCCATCGGCCCACATGGTCAGCCAGTAATAAGTACCAGCAGTGAGCGCTTGCCCAGAGGTGAGGGTGAAGGACTTCCACCCGGTGCCTGGACTGACCAGCTCATTTGTGCCTTTAAGCAATGCGCCCGGTGCACTGGAGACATCGCTGTAAATTGCGCACTTAATTTTCTTGCCGGCCGGGCTGATCCCGATGTTGACCAATAAAGCCGACACGGTCATATTGGCTGGCGCCAGGAAGCGGGCGGAGTACATGCGGCCCGCTGTGAACGTGCGATTTGCAGAGCCTACTGCATTGTTGCCAATGAAGTATTGGTATCCGCCGCTGGTCACGCTACTGTTACCCAAGCCGGTTTTGTAAGCGATGGCTTTCAGGATGCAGGTGCCAGTAATTGCCACTGGCACCGTGTAAAGCGTGCCCGTAGTTGACGTTGGTGTGGTGCCATCGGTGGTGTAACGGATGGTGGATCCGGCCGTTGCCGAGCTGATGGTCACCGTTTGTGCGGTTCCATATGAACCCGCCACCGGGGAGAAGGTAGGATCACAGGCACTGGCGTAGAAAGTTGGGGAGACATAGGTCAAATCCGTTAGTAAAAACGGGATGTTATCAGGATAAACGCCAGTATAGCCCCATACCGCCCCGCCGATCGTAGCGGTGGCATAGTGGCTGGGGGCAAGCGCTAAATCCATCCAGGCGTCCCCGCCATAGGTTTCATCTGAGACAATCCGATACGGCGTACCGCTGACGAGTGTAACGCTCGTCCCTAACGTTGCATACTTGTAGCCCAGACCGTCGGTTGATGAACCTGGAGTGACCGTGACGCTGGCAATTTGTATTTGATCAGACTCCCGCCAGATGCTGATCGTGTGATTTTGCGTCATCGTGCCAGAGACGCTACGCCCCAGTGCTGTTATTGTGATGTTTTGCGTAGGGGTGATTTTACAGCCTACAGTCCCGGAATGGGTATTGCGCGTACCTGTATACGCGGCGGTGAAGAAGTTGGTGAGCCCGCCGTTGATGAAATAGGTTGCGCTCGCGATACTGCTATCGATCATCCCGCTCTTATAAGCAATGACTTTCAGGGTGCAGCTATTGCTGATCGTCGTGGTGGTACCGATGGCGCCATTGGTCTCACTGGGGGTGCTGCCATCGGTGGTATAGCGGATTGTCGCTCCCGAGGTAGCAGTGCCCAGCGTTACCGTCTGTGGCCCGGTATAGGTTCCGGCCGGCAAGCTGATGGTGGGCGTAGCTACCGCTGTGGTGATTGGTACATCATCAAAGCAAAGCGCTTTCAGAGACAAGCCATAGCCACTGAGCAATGTGGCCGAGAGCGTCACATTTCCGGTGAAGTAGAACTGGGATACCGATTCTGCTTCAGTCCCGCTGGGGTCGTTCACCGTCTGGATGGCGGCAGGCGTTGGCTGCCCCTGGGGGGTGAGCTTCAAAGTGTAATTTAGGGCATCGGCAAAAGGACGGGAGATATAAACAGTGAGACAATGCCTGTTGCTATCACTCACTAATATATCAATCGTTCCGGTATTACCTACGGTCGTCAGGTTGCGGCCGTATGACCATGCGCTATTATATAAAGCACCCGGCACGCCATCAATTTTCACTGGATCGCAAAAGTACCATGTGTCAGTCCAACCGGTGCCTGCCGAAACGCTGAACGGGGCGAGGATATTACTGTTGTTAATACCAGCACCGCCATATCCGTAGACGATGTAGCCTTTGCGCCCAACTCCATAGAGGGCGGTGGGGGCTGCGAGCAGTTTAGGCATCGAAGACCAGGCGGGCAATCCAATCGCTGGATTGGCAGAGATTAAATTGAAATTACCGGATCTGCCGTTATCCCAAGCCGAGCCGACAAACTTGACTGGAGTGGTGACTTCGATAGGTTGTACCTTCACTTCATTGGAATCTGCGCTCTCAATGCCGCCGACGATAGCGGTGACGGTGAAGAAGTAGTTAGTGGCATTCGTCAGGTTGTTGACGGAGAATGCCGGGGCGGTAACTCCGGTAGCAATGGTTGTAGCAACCCCACCGCTGGTCATCGCTTGTTTAACGTTATAGCTGGTAGCACCCGTTACAAC
>JBBRXO010000130.1:0-7332 GCA_038248345.1 Armatimonadota bacterium
GCTTGATTATAAGGATTTGCCTGATAACTCCACGCCAATAGTACGTGAATTCAAAAGTAAACGCCCTGATTATCAAGTAAATCCTAAAATCCCATAAATCTGGGTTCAGACGATCCGCTGTTTATTTTCTGTCTGAACCCAGATTAGCTTGATTATAAGGATTTGCCTGATAACTCCACGCCAATAGTACGTGAATTCAAAAGTAAACGCCCTGATTATCAAGTAAATCCTTAAAATCCCATAAATCTGGGTTCAGACGATCACCCGAGTTTCGGTTCTTCGCGTTTTCTGATTACTTCGTCGACGATGCCATATTCTTCGGCTTCTTCGGGGGACATCCAGTAGTCACGCTCGGTATCGGCGGCTACACGATCCAGTGGTTGGCCGGTGTGGTAGGCGATGATTTTATTCAGACTTTCGCGTGTTTTCAGGATTTCGCGGGCGTGAATCTCAATGTCAGTGGCCTGGCCGCCGATGCCATAGATCATCGGCTGGTGGATGAGCACGCGGCAATTGGGCAGCGCATAGCGCTTTCCTTTGGCCCCACCGGCCAGCAATACTGCGCCCATGCTGGCGGCCAGGCCGATGCAGAAGGTTTTAACCTCGGGCTTGATCAGCTGCATGGTGTCATAGATGGCCATGCCCGCGGTGACCGAGCCGCCGGGGCTGTTTATATAAAGGGTTATGGGCTTCTCCGGGTCTTCACTTTCCAGAAATAGCATCTGTGCTACGATCAGACTGGCGACGTGGTCGTCCACCGGGCTGCCGAGAAAGATGATCCGCTCTTTGAGCAGGCGGGAGTAAATATCGAAAGCGCGCTCACCGCGTGGTGTTTGTTCTACTACCATAGGTACTAACATAATTAAAAAGCTCCTTTTGTCGTGAAGAGGTTAAACCTAATGTTCTTGCATTGTACCCACAGATGCCCGAAAAAAACAAGGCGACCCGCAAAGGCCGCCCTGTAAATTGCTTTAGCTGGTTACTATTCGGTTTCGGTCGCTGCCGTTTCCACTGCTTCCAGCGCTTCTGTCGGTTTAACCATGGAGGCATTAATATCGGCGTTGATGTCATCAATGTCATTATTTTCAGTTGCCTGCTCCTGCAATACGCCATCAACCGTTATTTTAGCGTTTTTCTGCAAGAAGCCGATGATCTTCTGTTGGCGGATATTCCCAGCGATCTCCTGGATGCGTCCGTCTTTATTCAGATCCTTGCGAACTTTTCTCATCTCTTTGCGCAGGGATTTCTCGTCGCTGGCCACTCCCTGTTGCATCAACTGCATCATGATAGCAATGTCGATATCCTGCTCGGAGACGAAGATGTTCTCATTTTTAGCTATATTCGCCAATACCAGCGAGCGACGCACCACCTTAATGGCGATTTCGTGCTGTTCTTCCTGGATTGCCTCGGTGGTGGTTTTCATGTAATCGGCATAATCATCCAGAGTAAACCGATTATGCGAGAGTCTATGCTGCAGTTCGTGCATTAACGCATCTACTTCTTCATCTACCATCACGTCGGGGATTTCCAGCACGGCAGCATCGACGATTTTGGTTACCAGCTCGGTGCGGATACTCTCGCTATCGCTCTCTTTGGCCTGCCGTTCCAGGTGCTCACGGATGCGGGTCTGCAGTTCTTCCGCATTTTGCACGGTGCCATTGGATAGCTGCATTGCCAATTCGTCGTTCATCTCCGGGCGCACACGGCGATTAACATTGGTGATAGTGATAGCAAATTCGGCTTCCTTGCCCGCCAGCTCTTTGTCGCTATAATCATCGGCGTAGGTGGTCTTTATGGTGACTATCTCACCGACCTTAATGCCCAGCAAGCCTTCGTTCAGTTCGGCAAAAAGGGTGTCAGTGCCGATCTCCACGGGATAGCCTTCCACATTACCTTCTGGGTAATCCTCGCCGTTAACCTTCATGGTGTAATCAATAGTCACATAGTCACCCGTGATTACGCCGGAGTCGGTAATATCTTCATATTTTGTGGACTGCGTGAGGATTTCCTCAATCTCTTCCACTATCATTTCATCGGTCACGCGAGTGGAGGTGATGCTGACTTCCACGCCTTTGTACTCACCCAGGGTTACTCCCGGCTCGACGGTGAAGGTGACTTTATAACTGAAACTCTTATCATCTTCTAATTTGAGATCGGAGAGTTTGGCCTGTTCGATGGGGATTAGCTCATTTTCCTTCAGCGCCTGCTGGAAGGAGGTCTCGATCAAATCATCCACCGCTTCGCGCATCAGCATCTCCGGGTTCAGCCGTTCTGCAATAAGAGCACGGGGGGCCTTGCCCGGGCGGAAGCCCGGAACGGTGACTTTAGACGCATTTTTGCGATAGGCAACTTCAATTTGCTTCTCTACCATTTCAGTTTCTACTGAAACGGTGAGGGCAACGATACTGCCGGGCAGATGTTCTTCAGAAACTTGCATTTTTTTCTCCAACAATGCCTCCGTCATCATCTTTAACAACAAAAAACCCCGCCGCGCTCCCCAAAATGGAAGTCTGCGACGAGGAAATCGCCATTCTCAATAATACCGGTGCAGAATAATATGGAGCGGAAGACGGGATTCGGACCCGCGACCCCAACCTTGGCAAGGTTGTGCTCTACCACTGAGCTACTTCCGCTCAAACCGGAGTTAAGTATAACGAACTCTGTGGAATACTTCAAGAGGGATGCCATTCCCCCTCGGATCACCGTCCTACTCTCCCCGAACCGCTAGTAGTATAGCAAAGATGCCGACTGATGCCAAGAGGGTTGCCCGAAAATTACTGACTCAATTTTAATGTGATGTGGCTAAGTCCAGAAAGAGCTACATACTTTCATGGTTAGCCGGTAGTAGGGGCACATGGCATGTGCCCTCGATACTGGATATGTCAGACATGTCCAATTGAAGGAATGGTTACGACGTGGGCACAAGCCTTGTGCCCCTACCATAATCCACGGCAGATACATACCACGGGCAGAATTCACGCTACATTTTACGTACCCTACCTTTTTCCGGTATATTCTACCCATGGATTCCTTGGTAAAGTTAGCGGTCGAAGTGCGTAGCCGCCTGGAAGCGGTGTACCATGCCACCGGTCCGTCACGTGGGCACGGGTGCGCGAGTATACCGGCGGTGGATGAGCTGGCACTCACTTTCCTCTCGCAGGCGACTACCGATATCAATAGCTGGCGCGGCTACCAGGCGTTGCGCGCGGCCTATCCCACGTGGGAGGCGGTGGCCGATGCCCCGGTGGAGGCCATAGAGGAGTTAATTCGCCCGTGCGGCCTATCGCGGCAGAAGGCCCCGCGCATTCTGGCGGCACTGAACCGCATCCGCGCGGAGCAGGGCAGTATCACATTGGACTTCCTGCGCGATATGCCACGTGCGGATGCGCTTGAGTATTTGCTGTCATTCAATGGGGTGGGGCGCAAGACGGCCTCCTGCGTGTTGCTCTTTTCGTTGGGGGTGCCGGCGTTGCCGGTGGACACACATGTGTGGCGCGTGGCGAAGCGGCTGGGGCTGATCACCGAGAAGACCAGCGCCGAGGCCGCACATGCGGTACTGGAGGGGATTGTGCCGGAGGCGGATTACCTGACCTTCCATGTGAATGTAATTGCGCATGGCAAAGTCTTCTGCACTGCACGTTCACCAAAATGCTCCGCCTGCGTACTTGCCGAAATATGCCCATTTGCCGTATTATAAGAGCAGTTCCCTAAGGGGAAAAAAGTAGGAGGTAAAGAAAAATGGGATCTAGAGGATATTTTAGCATACTGGCTATCGTAATACTGGCTGCCGCATTGGCGCTAGTTGCAGGTTGTAAAAATAATAATAATACTTCACCCGGCATCACCCCTTCGGGTGCAAAGCCCGTAACAGTTGGTAGCGTCGCTGCTGCCAAGCCAGTGGATACCGCCCCGCCAGTGGCCACTCATAAAGTGACCATTACCACTGCCAAGGGGAAAATCGTGGCAGAACTCTACGGTAATGACGCCCCTAATACCGTGAATAATTACGTCATGCTGATCGAGAAGAAATTCTACGACGGCTTGACCTTCCACCGGGTAGAGACCGGAGCTGGCTTCCAGTTAATCCAGGGCGGCGACCCGAAAGGTAATGGTTCCGGTGATTCACCCGATAAGATTAAATTGGAGATCTCCCCGAAACTCCGCCACTGGGAAGGCGCACTGGCTATGGCGCGTTCTGCAGACCCTAACTCCGCCAGTTGCCAGTTCTATATTTGTAATGTCGATATCGCACAGCTGGACAAACAGTACGCCGTCTTCGGCAAAGTGATCGAAGGCCTGGACGTCTCCAAGAAGATTGCTGTAGGTGACAAGATGACGAAGGTGACGGTAGAGACATTGGCGCCAGCTGATGCACCAGCCGCGAAGTAATGAGTAGAAACTAACCAGAAAATAACCGGCGCTCTCACGATTGTGTGGAGCGCCGGTTTTTTGTCTTCTCTGTGTCCTTTTTGTACTCTGTGTTGAACCATATTTACGCCTGCCGTATCGCCTTCTGCCGCACGTTGGCGATGCGGAGGATGTTGCTGGTGCGGGTTACCACTCCCACGGGCTGCGTGCTGATGGCGACTATCACTACCAGGTCATCATTTTTGCAGATACCGGCGCGGCAGGCGGCACGCACGCCTTTGTCCAACAGGTCGTCATCGTTCTCGCTGGTTGTTACCAATAGCGGCGTCACACCCCAGAAGAGATGCATCTGTGCGTAGACATCGGGCGAAGCGGTAAGCCCGACGATGGGCTGATGCGGGCGTGATTTACTCACCAGCCGCGCAGTATTCCCGGACACGGTTGCCGCGATGATGGCCGCTGCCTGCAGGTGTCGGCTGATATCAACTGCCGCAGCAGCCAGCGCCCCGGTGGGGGTTTCGTACTCGGGAGCCATGTGCGCGGGCACCGGCTCATCGGGGAGCATCGTCTCGGCACTGTTGGCGATGGCCGCCATGGTGCGCACCGTCTCCACCGGGTATTTCCCCACACTGGTCTCGCCGGAGAGCATCACCGCGTCGGTGCCATCGAGGATGGCATTGGCGACATCTGTCACTTCGGCACGCGTCGGGCGCGGGTTGCGGATCATCGAGTCGAGCATCTGCGTGGCGGTGATCACCGGCTTGCCAGCGTGGTTCGCCTTGCGAATTATATCCTTTTGCAACATCGGGATATCTTCCAGCGAAACCTCCACCCCCAGGTCGCCGCGCGCCACCATGACGCCATCGTAGGCCGCCAGGATCTCGTCCAGATTGGCGATGGCCTCATGCTTCTCGATCTTCGCGATGATGGGGCGATGGATACCCATCTCATCCATGATCGCTTTCAACGGCAGGATATCCCCGGCGCTGCGCACAAAGGACATGGCCACCCAGTCGATGCCTACCTGTAACCCGAAGCGCAGGTCCTCGATATCCTTCTCGGTCACCGCCGGGATGGGCAGGGTGGCGCCAGGCAGATTGATACCCTTGTGGCTGCCCAGCGGTCCGTCATTCAGCGCGCGGCAGATAATGTCGGTGGCAGTTACACTCATCACCTCTGCCTCCAGGCTGCCATCATCGATGAGGATACGCTGGCCCGGGTGTACATGCTGTGGCAACTCGCGGAATCCCAGGGGTGCCTCGTTCGGCCCCAGCTCCTCACGCGAGGTGAGGGTGAACTCATCGCCGGACTTGAAGAGCAACGCCGCTGCCATAGTACCGGTACGAATCTTCGGCCCGCAGAGGTCGTAGAGCACCGCCACCGGCACTCCCGTCTCCTTCGCGACTGCACGCACGCGCGCCACGGTATCCGCATGTTCTGCCGGGGTGCCATGCGAGCAGTTGATACGCGCGACGCGCATACCAGCAGTGACCATATCTTTCAGCACTGCCGGGTCTTCGGTAGCCGGTCCCATAGTGCAAACAATTTTTGTTTTAGCCATAATATCTGTTTATTCGCGTTGGGAGGGCTGGGTTCCTGCTGGAGGGTGATTGTCTGAACCCGGATTTTCTTGATTATAAGGATTTCCCTGATAACTTGCTCTGAAAGCACCTACTTGTATGAGGTTATTTGCTGACATTTTAACTCACATGATATAAGGATGAGAAGAATATTACTCCATCTCTGTCATAATATTAGAACCATGATTCGCCTGATTAAAGGATTATTACCGCACCATTTGTCATCACTGTTGGATAACCTCGGAAGTAATGGTTTTTCCTACATTCAATGATGCGCTATCCAATAGCAGAGGCAAATACCTTCACCCTAATCCTCTAATCAAGCGAATCAAGGTTAAGACAAAAAAACGTCACGCCCATGTCACGCTCTCTCATGCTATAATATCCCGGGAATGGAGCCGGTATTGATGCGCTTATTTGCAGAGATGGTAGTGTTGGGGTTATTGCTGGGGCTGGCGGGGTGCAACTTTACGGGCACGCCGGTGGAATCCACGCTGGAACGTACTGGTTCATCGACCAATGTTTCTGCTACCGTGGCGGACGCTTTCCCCGCGACGTACACTGGCCCGACTACGACTAACTTCTCGGCTGTGGCGCTGATGTACCACCGCATCGCTGATCTGACCGAGAGCAAAAAAAAGGACTTGCTAGCGCGGCAACTGGCATTGCCGCCGGCGGAGTTCGCCAAAGAGCTGCAATATCTGCAAGATAACGGTTACACCGTGCTGCGCGCGAGTGATATCGCTGCGGCAGCCGTCAACCATACCGCCTTGCCGAAGAAGGCAATTGCCATCACCCTCGACGATGGCTACGCAGATAACTTCACCCGGGCGTACCCGATTCTGAAGAAGTTCAATATGCCCGCCACAGTATTTATCATCACCGGTGATGTCGGCAAGCCGGGCTACCTGAGCTGGGAGAACATCGCTGCCATGCGCCCGCTGGTCGACTTTCAGGCGCACACCGTCACCCACCCGGATCTGAGCAAAATAAACGCGGGGCAACTGCAAAAAGAACTTGCCGGATCAAAGTCAGCGCTGGACACCCACCTGAAGAGCATCACCACCGCCATCGCCTACCCCGCAGGCGATTTCAACGCCGCGGTGATCACCGCCACGCGTGCGGCGGGCTACCAGTACGGCTGGAAGAAGAGCGGCGGGCCGGTGACGCCGGGGGCCGACCCGTACCAGCTCCCACGCATCCGCATCATGGGCAACACCGGGGTAAAGGGCTTCGCCAATATCATCAGCCAGCAGCCAAAACCCGCGTCAGCCACCATCAGCAAGCCGATAAAGCACATCAATCGGACAGAAAAGGGAAACAAACCCGCGAAGGGGAATAACAAAACAACGAAGGGCAGCGCCACCCAGTCATCAGCGGTGAA
>JBBRXO010000131.1:0-7177 GCA_038248345.1 Armatimonadota bacterium
AGCTGGCAGAAAGGTTGGCCGATCCAGTCTTCCGCGAGCTACAACGCCGCCGCAGCCAGACCGAAGGTCGCATCGCCATCATCAAAAACAACTTTTTAGACGGCAGATTGAGTACAAAAGGGCACGAGAATCACGAAACCGAGGTAGCCTGGGCGATCCTATCGCACAATCTATGGGTGCTAGCCCGCCTTCCGGCAGTCAGAAAGCAATAACCGAGGGTCGGAAACGGAAAATAGAATAGAAATCAGACACAAAAAGCGCCAAAAATCTGCGCTGACGATAAAGCACGCCTATCCGGCGGTAAAAACTGGTAAAATGGGCATAAGCAAGCCATTTTGGGGATGGCGAGCTTAAAAATAAGGCGAAATTAAACAACTCGCCACCCCCAAACGAGTCCCAAAGTGGGGACTTTGGGACAGGGTCTATATAGCCCAGCCTTCCATAGTTGCTCCTGTTTTCGTGCCCGGTACCCGGTTGGGACTGGCCCCCTCCAGCCAAAAGGTCAGCTTGTTACGTCCGGGTGGGCACAGTCCCAACCGGAGGCTGAAAACGAAGAAGAGGCTAACTATAGCAGGCACAAATCACGATAAAAGCGGGCGCGGTGCGCGCGGACAGTCCCCCAATTTTATGCTATAATCCCCCCAGATAACCCCCGCACTGCAGGGATATGATCCGCTGCACCGTCAGTTCGCCAGTTGGCGTTCGGGTTAGTTGTATTCAATGGGAGGATACTGCTATGCCGGGACCGCCGACGATGCTTTTTTTTGATGCCACTGCCATACTGGGCGCTGCGCCGGGGTGGCGCTCTTTCACTGATCTGGTGGATATCGTGCAGGCCACTGCCCTCGGCGAGGCGCTGCCGGCGCTGGGGAGGGTGGAGTGCTATACCCGGGACGGCTATTATGCGGCGGGCTTCGTCACCTATGAGGCCAGCGCCGCGTTTGATGCGGCGCTGCAGACGCATACCCCCGGGGCGCTGCCGCTGCTCTGGTTTGCCATTTACCGCACTGTTGATACGATAACACTGCCGTGCACGCGGGAGTTCCACACCTCGCCCTGGCAGGAGTCGGTTTCCCTTGCGCAGTACCGGGCGGCGTTCGCGCGCATCAAAGAGTATATCGCGCAGGGCGATACCTATCAGGTGAACTACACCTGGCGGTTGGCGGCGGATTTCAGCGGCGACCCGTGGGGGCTGTTCCACGCGCTGTATCAGGCGCAGCGCCCCTGCTACGGTGCCTATCTCGATCTCGGCGCACACGTGCTCTGTTCGGCGTCGCCGGAGCTGTTTTTTACCCGGCATGGCGACAAAATCACCTGCCGCCCGATGAAGGGCACCATGGCACGCGGGTGCAGTTACCAGCAGGACCAGCAAAACGCCGCGCGACTGCTAGCGTCGGAGAAGGAGCGCGCGGAGAACCTGATGATCGTGGACATGGTGCGTAACGACCTAGGGCGCATCGCCGCGCCGGGGCAGGTGGCCGTGCCGCAGCTCTTCACTGCGGAGCAATACTACACCCTCTGGCAACTGACCAGCACCGTCACCGCGCGCTGTACTGCGTCACTGCCGGAGATATTCCGCGCGCTCTTCCCCTGCTCCTCCATCACCGGCGCGCCGAAGATCCGCACCAGCCAGATTATCACCGAGCTTGAAACCACTCCGCGCGGGGCCTACACCGGCTGCATCGGCTTCATCGCCCCCGGTGGTGATGCGCAGTTCAACGTCGCCATCCGCACCGCGCACCTCGACCGCGGTACCAGCCGGGTGGAATACGGCACCGGCAGCGGCGTCACCTGGGATTCCACTTGCTCGGCAGAATATCAGGAATGCCACACGAAAGCGCTGCTGCTCAGCGCACACCGCCCGGCGTTTCAGCTGCTGGAGACGCTGCTGTGGAAGCCGGAGAGCGGCTATTTCCTCCTCGAACGCCACCTGCAGCGCCTGGGCGAATCCGCCCGCTACTTCGGCATCCCGCTGGAACGTGATACTGTCGCCGCGCTGCTGCTATCATACGCTGCCACACTCCCCGCGCAACAGCACCGCGTGCGCTGCCTGGTTAATGCGGAAGGCAATTGCACGCTGGAGGCGCAAGCTATCGCCCCCGCACCCATGCGTCGCTGGCGGCTGGCGCTGGCTCCCACGCCGATAGACCCGCATGAGCGTCTGCTCTACCACAAAACCACCTGGCGTGTGCCCTATGAGCAGGCAAAAGCCGCCTGCCCCGATGCCGATGACGTGCTGCTGTGGAACCCCGCCGGTGAGCTGACTGAGTCGACTATTGCCAATGTGGTGGTGCGCATCGACGGCCGCCTGCTCACCCCGCCGGTGCACTGCGGGCTGCTGGCGGGTACCTACCGCGAGCAGTTACTTGCCAGCGGGCGCATCGTTGAGGAGGTCATCAAGGTAGCCGATATCACGCCAAATTCGGAGATTTTTCTGCTGAATTCCGTGCGTGGCTGGGTACCGGCAAAAATAGTCCGTTGCGAGTAGCTAAAATGAAAAAATGTATGATACAATTGGTTTCCTTGGGGATAGCCTTCCCCCGGGAATTATTATGAGATGGAGGTATCCAGATGGGCGAGAACGAGAAGATCGAATTTACCCGCAATTATAGCGACCTGAGTACCAGTCAGGGGTTTCAGTTCGAGTTCATGTGTGATCGGTGTGGCACCGGTTACCGCACACGCTTCAAAGCCAACGCCACCGCCACTGTCACCCAGGGGTTGAGCACGCTGAGCAACCTCTTCGGCGGAGTGCTGGGCAGAGCCGCTGACCTGGGCGAGCATGTGCGCAGCGCTGGCTGGGAGAAGGCCTCAGATGATGCGTTCGTCGCGGCGGTGGCTGAGTTGAAGCCGGACTTCATCCAGTGCCCGCGCTGCTCTGGCTGGGTTTGCCGCAAGAGCTGCTGGAATGACAAAAAGGGCCTCTGCAAACAATGCGCCCCTGACCTGGGCGTGGAGATGGCTGCCGCGCAAGCCAGCATGTCGGTAGAGGAAGTATGGGCACACGCAAAGATGTCGGAGGAGGACAAACACCTCACCGACGCCGACTGGCGCGAAGGCATCCGTGCCTCCTGCCCGAAGTGCGAGGCTCCACTTGCCACCAACGCCAAATTCTGCCCCGGATGCGGCACGAACCTGAAAGCCGAGAGCCACTGCACCGACTGCGGCGCCAAACTAGCCCCCGGCGCGAAATTCTGTGCAGACTGCGGCGCGAAAACTGCGTAGCTGTGCCATTATCTAACGGAGAAGATGAAAAACTGATGACATATTATCTCTACACCCCGGTATTTATGCCGGGGTGTCGGCCTATCTGGTGAACTCCGTGTACAGGTAACTACCCGTTTGTATTTCTTTTGCCAATCAACTCACTGATTCACCCTACCCGGCAAAAATTCCGCTATAATTATCATCATGGCTATTTTTCATCCTGATCCTGTTTCCCCGCCGCAAGCGCGGCGTTCTCTCACCGGCGCACGCTGGGTGGTGGTGCCGCCACCTGCGGTGGGCGGGTTGCCGGGGGCATTGGGGCAGTTGCTGGCCACACGCGGATATACCACTACCGTACAGGTGGATGAATTTCTGCACGCAGAGCTTTCTCAACTACCCGATCCCTATCTGCTGCCCGATATGGCGGCGGCGGTGGCGGCGGTGGAGGAGACGTTGGCGAGTGGGGGCAAGATTCGCATCTTCGGCGATTATGATGCCGATGGCATCACTGCCACCGCGCTGCTCTGCCGCGCTCTCGGCGGGTTGGGTGGTGTGGTGGACTGGTATATCCCACACCGTGTGGAAGATGGTTATGGGCTGAACTCCGAATCACTGGACCAGGCGCACGCGGACGGCGTGAAACTGGGTATCACCGTGGATAACGGCATCATGGCGCATGAGCCCTTGGCGCATGCGCGTGAGTTGGGGCTGAAGATGATCGTCACCGATCACCATGAGCCGGGCGACACGTTGCCCCCCGCCGTGGCCGTCCTCAATCCCAAACGCGCGGACAGCGTCTACCCGTCACGCGAGCTGGCGGGCGTGGGCGTGGCCTTTACGCTGTTGCGGGCAATATGTGCCGGGCGCGGTTTGCCGGCTACGGTGGCGGCGCGCTTCCTGGACCTGGTGACGGTGGGCACGGTGGCGGATGTGGTGCCGCTGGTGGGCGAGAACCGCCTGTTGGTGCGGCACGGCCTGCCCATGCTCACCCCGCAGAGCAAAAAGCTGGGTATTGGGGCGCTGTTGCGCGCGGTGGGTATAACCAAGGCGACGAGCAGCGGTGATGTGGGGTTTCAGATTGGCCCGCGCCTCAACGCCGCCGGACGTATCGCTTTTGCAGGCGAGGCGTTGAATTTGCTGCTGACCAAAGACGCCACCGAGGCGGAGGCATTGGCGGCACAGCTCTGCGCGCACAATGCCGAACGGCAGGAAGAGGAGAAGCGCGTGCTGGAGTCCGCGCTGGCACAGGTGGCCCAGTGCGATTTATCACGCGAGAAAGCGCTGGTGCTGGCCTCGCCTGACTGGCATCCGGGCGTCATCGGCATCGTCGCCTCGCGCATTGTCGAACGGTTCAACCGCCCGTGCGCCCTCATTTCGCTGGCCGACGGCGTGGGCAAGGGTTCAGCGCGGGCGCGCGCTCCCTTTCATCTGTGGGAGGCGCTGCGCGATTGCACGGCGTTACTCAACCGCTATGGCGGGCACCGGGTGGCGGCGGGTTTTGAGGTGAACGAGGAGAATATCCCGGCGTTCCGCGCGCAGATGCAGGCGATCGCCGCCGATACCCTCACCAATGATGACCTGCGCCCTTCCATCAACGTGGATGGTTGGCTCGATCTGGACGAGGTCACCACCCCCTTCGCGCGGCAACTGGAGGGGCTGGCACCCTTCGGAATGGGCAACCCCACCCCCATCTTCGCCGTCGCCGATGCCGAAGTGCAAAGTACCATCCGCCGCGGCGCCGACGGTGCGCACCTAAGCCTGACGCTACGCACCGCCCCCGGCGCGCGCCCCATCAACGCCATCTGGTTTCGCCAGGGCGAGCAACAGCAACACATCCGCCAAGGCATCCGCGTCGACGTAGCCTTCACCATCGGCCTCAACACCTGGCAGGACGTAACCACGGCGCAGCTGGTGGTTAAGGATATCCTGGTGTGATGTCCTCTCTTTCGTCTGAACCCAGATTTATGGGATTTTAAGGATTTTATTGATAACTGGCGAGTAGCCGAACTTCAGTGGCAAGCGGCAGAGAACCATAATTATCCGGCAAATCCTTAAAATCTGGTAAATCTGGGTTCAGACAATACCTGTAAATAAAAATCCGCGTCAACCATCACTACCCCACCACAACCTCCGCCTGTTTATGCATCACCAGGCCGGTGGGGATTTTGGGGTAGAAGTAGGTGGATTTTTGCGGCATTCTTACCCCGGCACCGGCCAGGGTGAGGACGTCGGCTACGGGCATGTAGTTCATCAATATCGCGGCATTTGCTTCGCCACTGTCCACGCGGGCTAATGCGGTGGCGGCGTCTACGGTGTAGCGCACGTTTCCTTCTACGCTGCCGCCATCGGCGGCGAGGAGCGGGGCGATGAGGTCGCTGCGCAACTTCTCTACATCGGGCTGGGGCAGGCCGTTTATTGTCACGCTGGGCAGCGTGAGCAAAGTGGCCGTGCCGTCGGCGTACCAGATGTAAGCGTGCTCATCCGGGTGGGCGGCTAACGCGGCCAGCAATGCCTCCGGGGTGGTATCGGCCAGCTCCTCCTGCTCAAATGCCGCTACTACCTGGCAGAAGGCCGCGCACATGGGCGGTGTGAGCAGCAGCAGCCGGTGGGTGGGGAGCATGAGGAGGCCGGGGTCGCTGATATCCACCAGCTCCATGAAGGCGTAGTTGAAGGCGGCGTTGGCCGGGGCATCGGGATACTTGGCGCGCAATTGGTCACGCATGGCCAGCATCGTCTCATACCGGTGGTGCCCGTCGGCAATGACGATCTGCCGCGTGGCCAGCGCCTGGCTGATCTCGGCGCAAATCTCCGCGTCCGTCACCCGCCAGAGAGTATCAGCAAAACCGGTGCCCACCGCCGTGGCCAGCGGAGCTTGCGCCATTGCCGCTTTCAAAAGCTCGCCGATGCGCGTGTTTTTCCCATCATAGAGGCCGAATACCGGGCTAAAACTGGTCTCGCAGGTGCTCATCAGCTTCAGCCGGTCGGCCTTGGGGCCTGCCAGCGTCCACTCATGCGCGCAGACGATGCCGGCGTCAAAGGGCTGTAACTCCACCGCCGCAAAGAAGCCCGTGCGCGCATATGCGGCGCCATCCCAGTCAAAACGTTGCTCGTGCGGATAGATGGCCGCTTGCTCCTCAAGCGCCAGCGTCTCGTCAGCAGTCCATGCCGTCAATGCCTGGCGGGCACGAGTGTAGCGATTATCCGCATCAGTATCAGCATCATTAATGACTCCATACTCCAACCGGATGACGTTATGCGCGTCACGCCCATATAATTCCTGCTGATACCCAGCATCAATGACATCATAGGGAGGGGCCAGCACAGCGGCCAGATCGGGGAATCGCTCAGTGTTATAACGCAATGCATGAAAAGGACGAATGACAGCCATAATATGCCTCCTGAATATATGCTAAGGATAACTGGAAAGGGTGATATTTGGCAAGGAGAGGTATCGGGGGATTAAAGCATTGGCGCATAAGTTTCCGCTGGGATTGAAATCCCGGCTGCGTGGCGCTTCCACCTTCGCCATCCTGGCTACGGCGGACAGAGACGCGCCGGTCGTCCGCCTTCGCGGACTTTTCTGAACCGAATGATAGCCGTGGCATGGGCGTCCCGCCCATGGGAATGGGGTTGCGGGGAGAACCACGAAGACACGAAGACACGAAGACTTATGGGTAATACCGGGGTCTCTCGATTTCGTATCGACATATTTTGTCTGCATGCAGGTGGTCTCGAACCTCGTGGGGCCTCGGGGAGTCTAGCATAGCGACTCGCTCAAGTGTTGCCTTCCGATATTAGGTACGTCGTCGGCACCCCAAAGTGGGTTTTTGCGGCTCAATACACCGCCTGCAGAACCTCCATACTAACGCTTGCGCGGCAACCTTACGGTTACAACGCCTTAGTCAAAAGCTGGTGTGACACGCTACGCCTTCACCATACGGGACTCCCTCCATCCGTAAAGGTCTCGCCA
>JBBRXO010000132.1:0-7139 GCA_038248345.1 Armatimonadota bacterium
GACGAGAAATAGCTTATCCATACGGGTGGCGTTCGGAAGCAGGTGGAGACGGACGAGAGATTGCATATCCTTATGGGTGGCGTTCGGAAGAGGGAGGAGACGGAAGGAAAATAGCTTATCCTTACGGATGGCGTTCGGAGAAGGGGGAAGATGGTCGTCTTATTCCAGTTCCTAATGAAAATCCAGTTACGATGCTATTTTACGATCCGATAAAATTGGCACTTTTTGACGAATTGGATAAAAAAACAATAAATGATTATGCGATATATTGTTGGGCAAACGGAGAATAATAACGTTGGTACTATTGTAATATATTAACGATGTCTCTTATTAATATTACAGAGTTCAGTTTATACGTTTTTCGCAGAACAAGGAAAGTATCTAATGCAATATAACTATTACCTGAGGATTATTCTGCTCCTAGCTGTCGTATTATGTCTTTTTATTGCCGGATGTGGTGGTGGAAGTGACAACGGTAGCGGTGCGAATCCAGTACCGACAGTAACAATAAAGGCGACACCATCATCGATTACTTCGGGCGCAAATACTATTTTAGAATGGTCATCAACAAACGGAACAAGCGTTAAAAGTTCTAATTTTGAAGCTGCGACAATGAGTGGGTCAAAATCTTTTTCACCATCAGAGACAACTACATATATGATTATTGTTGCTGGACCTGGTGGTGATTCAACAGCCAATATAACTGTCACAGTAATACCTTCTGTATTGACTGTGCCAACTATCAGGTTAACTGCGACACCAACTGCTATTAATGAAGGAGAAAGTACCCTACTCGAATGGACTTCTTCAAATGCGAGATCGGTTACAGATTCAAATTTCGGGGCATCTACTGTCAACGGATCAAAAACAGTATCGCCCACATCAACAAAAACGTTTAATATTACTGTCTTAGGGTCTGGAGGTGAGCAGACTGCTAGTGTAACTGTAACCTTAAAACCATCAGTTCCAATCACACCAGAGGATCCCATATTATCATTAACATTAATTGCCACCCCTTCAATAATAACCATGGGCGAAAACACTCGATTATCATGGTCATCAAAAAATGCTACTAGTGTTATTCATTCAAATTTTGGCGCATCTAGTGCCAATGGATCAATAATCATTTTTCCAACAGGATCTATTACTTATAGTGTTACCGTTAGTGGCAATGGTGAACAGATAACTAAGGAAGTAACAGTGACTGTAATTCCAGGACCCGCTGGTACCGTAATAATGAACCCCAACGATAATGCGTTCATGGTATCGGTACCGACAGGGCTGTTTACGATGGGAACTGAATATGACGCACAGTGGGATGGTCCAAAGACCCAGAGTGTTAATATTTCCGGCTTCTGGATTTACAAGTATGATGTCACTGTGGCGCAATACCGCGCCTTCTGTGCCGCCACCGGATACGCTTTGCCACCTTGGCCGGGAAATTATTATAGCTGGGCGGGCAAATCTGGCTGGGATGATGCTGCATTACAACTGCACCCGATAGTCAATGTCACTTGGTACGATGCCAAAGCTTATGCCGACTGGGCAAAAGTGAAGCTCCCCACCGAAGCGCAATGGGAATATGCCGCCCGTGGAGCCCAAGGGCGCAATTACCCGTGGGGCGGCATGGCTACTGCTACTAACTCCTACAACGGATGGAATGATACAAAGTGCGCCAACTTCCGTAACTCATATTCTGTATATAAGAGCACCTGGATAGTGGGCAGTTTCCCTGGGGCCAGTTGGTGCGTAGCGCAAGATATGGCTGGCAATGTCAAGCAATGGTGTGATGACTGGTATGGTAATTATTCAACGGCTCTGGTTCTTAATCCATTAGGTCCACCAACAGGTAGTAAACGTGTGTTGCGAGGTGGTTCGTGGAGATGTTTCGAAAACGAAAACCGCGGTGCGTATCGAGATAAAGCCGATCCAAATTTGCATCAGAATTATGTAGGGTTCCGCTGTGTAAGCACAGAATTATGGCCGTAAGAATTGACCATCAGTGATCGTCCTATTCAATTGCCTATTTCGAAAGTGTAGCTATAGGCCATGGCCATCTTGGGTATGGCCTACAACTAAGAGCAAGCCATATAAATCCGGCTGTAAAACCGGTACAATTAGCGCCCTTCTCAAAGGCTGTGAGCTTGTCGAACAGAGGGTGCTTGATCTTATAGCCACGTGCTTTAGCGCGTGGTGAAGGAGAACGGGGCAGGCGGGACGCCTGCGTACCCAGGGATACCGGATCAATCGGTGCTATTGGCGCCCTTCCCGAAGGCTGTGAACTAGTCGAACAGAGGGTGCTTGAATCGTATCCATTAGCGCCCTTCAGGGTGCTTGATCTTTTAGCCACGTGCTTTAGCGCGTGGTGTAGGCTACAAACGCGTGCCTAAAAAAAGGATTCCCCCCACCCCACGCCGAAATACCCTCTATGCCTAGCATCACCGAACAGATTTCGACCTTAATACGTGCGCGGTACCCGATTATTTACCTGCTGACCTATGAAGAGGCGCGGGTGGTGGGGGTGTTGCGGGAGATTTGCCGGGTGGGGCGGCGGAACTGTTATCTGTGGAGCGAGACCATGGGGCTGGTGCCGGCGCAGGCGGATATGAGCGTGGTGACGCCGGACAAGGCGACGCGCGACCCGATGATGGCGCTGGAGACTATCCGCACTATCAAGGAACAGGCGATCTTCATCCTGGAGGATTTTCACCCCTACCTGTCTGAACGCGCCAGCAACCGTAGCGCCGGGGTGCGCAAGCTGCGCGATCTGCTGGAGCAGCTGAAGGCCAGCCGCAAGACCATTATCATGGTGAGCCCGGTGCTGGAGTTGCCCACTGAACTGGAGAAGGATGTGGTGGTGATCGACTTCCCGTTGCCGGCGCTGGAGGATCTGGACCTGCTGCTGGCCAACGTCATCGAGAACGTGAAGCGCGCCAACAAGCTGGATCTGACGCCCAGCACCGCGGACCGCGAACAGATATTGAAGGCAGCGCTGGGGCTGACGCTGAACGAGGCGGACAACGTCTTCGCCAAGTGCGTGGTGACCAAGCAACGTTTTGACACCAACCTGGTGATCGAGGAGAAAGAGCAACTTATCCGCAAGTCCGGGCTGCTGGAATATTATCACACCGCGCTGGGCATGGGCGATATCGGCGGGCTAGACCTGCTGAAGGAGTGGCTGGTGCAGCGCCGCGGGGCTTTCAGCCAGAAGGCGAAGGATTACGGCCTGCCGGCGCCGCGCGGGTTGCTGCTCACCGGCGTGCAGGGCTGCGGCAAGTCGCTGGCGGCCAAGGCGGTGGCGAACCTGTGGGGGATGCCGCTGCTACGCCTGGATGTCGGGCGGCTCTTCAGCGGCTTTATTGGCAGCAGCGAGGATAATATGCGCCGCGCCATCAAGGTGGCGGAGAGTATCGCCCCGGCGGTGCTGTGGATCGACGAGATTGAAAAAGCGATGTCGGGTATCAAAAGCAGCGACAGCGTGGACAGCGGCGTCACCGCGCGCGTTTTCAGCACGCTGCTCACCTGGATGCAGGAGAAGAGCGCCCCGGTCTTCATCGTGGCCACCGCCAATGACATCGCCAGCTTGCCGCCGGAGCTGCTGCGCAAGGGCCGTCTGGACGAGGTCTTCTTCGTCGACCTGCCCGGGCAGAGCGAGCGCGAGGAGATATTCCGCATTCACCTGCTGAAACGGCAGCGCAACCCGAAGCTCTTCGACCTGCCGCAGATCGCCGCCAATGCCGACGGCTTCAGCGGGTCGGAGATGGAGCAGGTGGTGATCGCCGCGCTCTACTCCGCCTACGCGCTCAATCGTGACATCACCACCGCTGACATGCTGGCGGCGCTGGCGGAGACGGTGCCCATCAGCATTACCGCCGAGGAGTCGATCACCGCGCTACGCCGCTGGAGCGTAATGCGCGCCCGCCCGAGCAGCAGTGACCAGCGCGAGAAGATCGCCGAACTGAAGCGCGAGATGGAAGGAGGCGGGCAACAACTGGACACCCCACGCCGCGGCAATCAATTCGCCGCACTGGCGGGGAAAAGACGGCGAAAAATCCGCTAAATGTGGTATAATATCATTAGTAATTGATTGAATCGGCGCGATGATGGATCATCAGTTTTATGGAGAGTACCCATCATGAGTGTATATTGCCCCCATTGCGGTGGTGACAAAGATAAAGACGTGGCAGCATGTTCCGATTGTGTGACGCTTTTTGCGGGTGATTCCGAGGGGACGGAGCCGGCAAAGAAGTCACGCCCCCGCTATGACGATGTGCCAGAATTGCTCAAACGCCAAAAACCGCTCCTTCCACCGCTTCCGCCGGAAACCGAGCAAGAAAGACGTATGGCGCGCCGCAGTTGCGTCAGCGTCATCACCATCTGTTTCGTCATATCACTGGGCGTCTTCTGCTTATGTCGCGTCATTGCCGGGTAGCATCGCAGCACCCGGCCGCACTGCTACCGCGTCGGCAATAGACGTATCCCGCGGTACATGCCGCTGATATCGGCCAGCGCGGAGACGTTAGCTTTCCTGGCGTCGTCGGCGCCATCATAGACTAATGTCACCTTATTATCCTCATCAACATTATACTGCTTGTAGCCTGTGGCCGTTGCGCCGAAGGAGATCGTCAGGTACACGTTGCCTTTTTTTAGTAACCCTTCACCTCTGATCACGCGCTCGTATCCATTGGCATAATTAATTTTTTCGCTACTCCAGATGGTGCCGGTGAAGCCAGCGATGGTCTGCTTCTCCTCTTTATTACCTTTGTTACGCTCTGCGATAACTTTCGCCTGCTCTTCATCGGTGGAGAGCGATGCGGTAATTCCACCCTCAATACTCCATTGCAGGCCTTTTTTATTCTTTTGCGTCACCGCGTTTGCGGCCCCGAATAGATTGTTGGTACGGGTGTTGCCATTTTTTTCGTAGGGTTTCCAGTTAGCGGCGGTGTCGAAACGCAGGTCAGCAAGAGCCAGGTCAAGGCTGGTGCTTACGTGGAAAGGTACGTTATTTTTAGCGGCCAGCTCCTGCGCCTGGGCATTCACGGCATTCATCTTGGTCAGATCAATCCCCATAGCCTTCATCTCTTCCTGCATATGTATATCCAGCAGGCGTTCCTTCTCCTCTTCTCCCACACCTTTTTTATCTAGTTCCGCACTGTATGCTTCTGCTATCTTATCCAGCTTATCCTGCTGCTCCGGGGTCATCAGTTCCTCTGTTGCCTTATTTGCCGCATCAAGGAGTTTGAACGCTTCTTCGAGCTCTTTATTCAAATCACCAAGGGCACCCGCCACATCAGTTTCAGCTTTACCTTCGGTAAACCAGATCATTACCAGACGGCACCGCCCGGCGATCTTCTGATCGTTGGGGCTGGTATCTGTTACCTGCAATCTAGCCGTCATTTCCCCACCCTCAATCGCCTCCTCCAGTGCTACCACATCATAACGGTAATTATCATGCGGCAAACGCGCCTTAATCAACGCGATCTCCTCTTCCTTAATATCGGTACCTTCTGGCATTAATACCCACCGGCGCGCTCCCGGTTTACCGATCATGGTATCGGGGATAGGCATCCGCACGGTGAAAATATCGGTGACCATCACCGCTCCCGCTCCTGCCATCCAGGTTCCGGGGTAGGTACCCTCCACCTGCGTCCAGTCTACATCACGATATTCCGGCACTGCCAGGGCCTCCTTACCGCTCAAGGCCAATAGCAGCTTGAATTGATAAGGGGCGGAACCATCGGGTACCGGCACATCGAAGGTGATCTGGCCCCCCAGTGAATCCGCGAAGTGCTTATCCGGAAGGATGACAGGGGCGGATTTACTCTCCAACACCACCGGATTCCCCAGCGGTTTACCGTCGGCCACATTTTTGTAAAGGGTAAGTACGCTGGTGAACTTGTCGATGCTCACCTTGCCGGGTTTGGCAGTGGCGTGGTCAAAGTTCACATGTGGTTGATCGAGATTGACGTTCGGTATCACCTCCAGCAAGGCAATTCGCGCTGCGGGCTTCTTTTTGACATCCTTCTCCGCTACGTATTGCGAGGCGAGGGTGAAGAGCTGGTTGCAATACTGGATAGCCGATTCAATCTCGGCATCATAATCTACCAGAAAACGCCCATAAAGCCGGTTGTTATTCACCTTCGCGGTGATACGGATAGCCTGCGCCTGCGGCTCCACGGCGGTAATCTCGATGGCTTTTTGCATCGCGTCATATTCTGCTTTACTGGGCATATCAGGGAAAGGTAATCCCGCCAGCGCGCACCCATGCGCACCAGTACCGTCTGCGTGTGATTGATAAAACCGCTCATTGGCCGCGCTGCACCACAGCGTCGCTTCTTTGTAGCGTTTGATAAAATAGGGGCGATTATCCACCAGCCACTCATCACCCGACTTATTGATGGCGTTGTCAGGATAGGTCTTGTGGTAAGCGTCGAAGATGAAGCCACCGAAATTTCCGCCCAATATCGAAGGGATAGTTTTAGAGAGCGACGCCGTTACCATGTCGGCGTGTTTTACAAGGACGTGCTTGGTTTCCAACTGCTCCAGCACCGTGTGTTGCGTTGGGTCTTTTTCGTAGAAACCGCCATAATTGTTGACGACACCATGTACAAAGATGTCATCCACATAATGCGTCATCCACCCCAACGCGTAGGCACGCTCCTGGTCGGTGGTGGCGCAGTCCAGCAGATTCAACGCCAGCTCCGCCTTCCGGTCGCTGTAGTGTGTCTCCTCTCCCACCGAGGTAAAGCGCGAGGCCTTATCCAGCTTGGGCATCACCACCCCGCAGATATCCGGCCCCTGCGCCCCGCTCAGATAGGCATCCATATTGTTGGCATCAATCATCGCACGCGCCGGCCCAGAGAGGAAGCGCAATGCACTTTGCGCCACATAAATATGGCCCGACATCTGCCCCGCCCGCGCCGGCAACCCACTCACCAGCAACCCGGCTAGCAACAACAACACAGCAGTGATACGTATAAACATAATGACCTCCAACTACCTTCCGTGACGACATTAAATACGAATTACAGCCCATCCCGGCAACCAAAACCGATATTACCACACAAAATGGAAATCGTGTACGGGGATGTTGGGACAATTTTCGGGGATTTTGTTGTCGTTCCCTCCAACGCCATCCA
>JBBRXO010000133.1:0-7060 GCA_038248345.1 Armatimonadota bacterium
CCACGTGCGTGGGGACGACTTGTGCGCCCGTCGCAGTATCCCCGCGCAGGCCGGTTCACCCCCACGTGCGTGGGGACGACCATGAGGGCAGCTTCTTTAGAGGTGATAGCCACGGTTCACCCCCACGTGCGTGGGGACGACATAAAACGTCAGTTTGCGTGCCAGGCGTCAGGTGGCGGTAGTGGACACATTGGTATCTGCTACTGCTGGTGTCGATGGCGGTGTGGGAGCGACGAGGCGTTTGATCAGCGCCAGCCCCTCCATGTCCACCACCTGGCGGGTGGTGTCTCCATACTGCCTCACGGCAAATCCCTGCTCTGTTTGTGCGCTGTGCAACATTATGGCGCCTCCATTCGGTGCGCGTTTCATTATCAGCTCCCATAGTTTTTCGCGCACCATTGCTGATATATGCCCCACAAATACCCCCGCACGCGGCTCTATCATCCAGCGGCTTAGCGTACCGCGTAGTGAGGTGGGCACATGCTCTATTATCAACACCACCATTATACACCATCTCCTTGCTCTTGCGCAGGCGTCCACAGCTCCGTGGGCATTGCCGGGTCAGCATCCGGGGCAAACTCCTCACCATCTTCACCCAGCAATGCCTGCAGGTCTTTGGCGATACGTGGCAACAATTTACGCTCTTTGAAGATGTCGCGACAACGCAAGCGCACCGCCCGCTCCAGGTTTTTGTGTCCCTCGGCAGCCATGGTGAAGGCGATGGGGATAGTGATCTCTGTCTTGTACAGGTCAGCTATGTCATATACAAAAGAGAGTTGCTTGCCGGTGTGGATAAAACCCAGCGCTGGGCTGAATCCCATGGAGAGGATGCCGGCATGGCAGATGCCATACAGACAGGAGTTGCCCGCCGACAGCGCGCGGTTCACCGGGTCCGAGTTGTTCCAGTCGCTCCGGTCATAGTTGCGCCCGCTCCACTCCACCCCGGTATCTTTGCTAAACTGGGCATAGGTGTTGCGCACACGTATCCCCTCTACGCCCCGCAGCTGCTCTACCGTCAGCCCCTCGCCCAGCTCTTCTTTGAAGCGCATACGGTACATATGTTTCACCACCTCCAGGCGGCTGGCCTCATTGGTGGCCAGCGCCGCCTGGCGTAGCAATGCCCCGCTACTGCGCGTGCCACCCATGCCATTGGCGTAGCAGCGCACACCTTCCTCGCCTACCCAGATGGCCAGCGAGTTATTATCGGCAATAGCGGTCATCGCCGCGTGCGTCACACGCGTGCCCGGCCCCAGCATCAGCACCGCCGTGGCGGCGATGGGGATGGGCGTCACCCCATCCACATCATGCACGGCTATCGACTGTTCATGTTGATCTATCCGCCCATGTTCGATATAAACGAAGGACAGCGCATCACGGAACTTGGGTAATTGATGCAGATCATCTATACGCATAGTACACCTCCTATACCGGTGCCAGCGAGAGCAACCCAAAGCCGAACCCTTTGCCACTGCCGATACCGCTCTCTACCAGCTGCAGTAACAATGCTGCATCAGTCACCCGCAACACTCCGTCGAAGGTGACAGCGTAGTGGCTCACTGCCTTGCCATCTTTGGTGCTGCGTTGCATACCTGACTTAGTGACAAGCTTCTCAATTATAGCGAAGCCTCCCGTTACGCTTCTGCGCTCCAGCCATGCCAGCTGATCTTCGAGTTTAAATAGCTGTACCCGCTTGCCGTCGATGGGTTTGCCTGTTTCGCTACTAACCACGCCACCCGCAGGTAAGCGTTTCTGTGGATTAGCACATAAGCGGAAACGCAGTATTTCACCTTCATTGAAGGATGGGTGGCATTCCTTCACTTGCGGCGGTGCAGCCAATAGGAACTCCGCATTATGGAATGCATAATCCCAGTCAGGCATCGTGGCAGACTGTACCAGGATTATTACCGTACCACCCGCATATGGATCAATGCGGAATAAAAATCCTATGTCTTTACTTCTGTTCACATGAACCTGAGATAGGGCAAAGTCAGCCGGATTGTATGGTTTTAGAAAATCTGCATCTTCCGCTTTGCGTTGTGCTGTGGGAAAAGCCATGCACAGACGCTGATGAACGTGATATATATTGCGTAGCCAATCATGCCCGGGTCGCGGGCCATCAGGGTCTCCGCCGGTGTTTACCATAATCCGCGTAAGAAACATTTAATAGTCCTCCTCTGCTGAAGAATCCTTATAGTCTTTAACCCAGTTGCGCGTGGATTCCAGTATCTTTCGTCGCTGACCCAGGCGTCGTTCGCTAATTAGCCGATTTATTTGTTCTACCATCAGAAAGCGATTCGCCGGGTCAGCAGGATCGATTCGTTGAATATGCATCTCATTTCCATATTCCAGCATGGTACAGGCATCATGACAAAGCTTACACAAAGACCGGAGAGTATCGACACGCACATCATCATAATTCAGATGATGGACATCCTCTGCAGGTGATTTACAAAAGACACACAGTTCATGATCTTTTTCCAGACGTTCTTTCCTTGCTTTTTGAAATGCAGATCCATATGGATTCTTATATGGCGCTACATGAGATACCGGTATTTGAGTTACATTCCCAACGGCTACCGTCATCTGGCTGGCAATAACCCAGCGAGCGCCATAGTTGTAAAAACCGAATCCACGAGGGACATCGTAGACGAGACGGGCACCTGATGGCGGTGGCGTACCCGGTAGATGCTCGATGTAGATATCCAGGGCACGCGTTTCCCCTTCATTGCTATCGATAGTACTAATTCTAGGCTGCCATAATATCGACTCAAGAGCTTCATGCAGTGTGTCGAACTTGCCAGTCCCCATAAAAACAGGTTCGGTAGGGATACAACATTTGCGGCCAAGAAAGACAGGCCATACCGGCTCATTTAATGCATTGGCGCAATCGGCGATGATGTCTGCATCACCTTGAAGCACGACCAGAAATGAGGCGTCAATGAGGTATTGGCGTCGGGATAGCAATGTCTCATATTCACCTGTTGTTGCCGTCTTTTTTATCTTTCCTTCAGCGCTTCGTATTCCAATTTTTGCTCCCGCTGTGTGGTAGTCCCAGTCCATTCTTCCGCAACGATCTACTCGGACACCCATCCGAAGCATTGATAACGTTGCTAGTTCGCGCGCTGAGTCCTCACGTTGAATGCCTTTGGCGCAGAGCAAAAGCCCCAGCACTCCTGACTTACTGGGATAAGCATCAGTGCGTCGTAATTGGAAGCGTGACGAAGTGCCCCATGCCTGCATAGGCGCTGCCAGCCGCAAAAATAGCGTATTGTCACCGCTACTCATGATAACTCCCCAGTATTCTTAAATGTGGTTAGGTAGTCAACAACAGATGATGCTAGATCGTCTATAGTGGTGACTCTATCGTGGGAAATCTTCAGTAAGTCGGTAGCATGCCCCGCTACTAGGAGTACCCTATACGTATCAGCCGGTGCATAGGCGATTGCTATTGATGCAATATACTCTTGTAGCGCATTCGCCGATTCAGTCATAAGGTTACGATCCGCTCTTAACTCGACTGGCTGAAGAAAAGCGTTAGCATAGCTAATCGGACGTTTTGTCTTTGATATCTCAATTAGTATCAGTTCCGGGGATGAATGTGCGGCGAAACTATTCTGCTTACCGGTAGGAGTTGCAAACGCTGAGGCAAGGAGTAACGTACCAGTTGCATAGGCTGCTTCTTCAATACTCAAGTTGGGAAGGTTCTTTTGCAGCCCGTCAAGGTCAATATTGAGATACTTGTAATAGACTGCAGAATTGAAAAAGGTTTCAGTATCGCCAGAGCCAAGAAAGGCCGCTCCCAGTTTTTGAGTTTGCGTTTTGGCGTATTTATCCTTAAGGTCATCCATGGCGGTGAAATAATCACTCTCGATTAACGTTTCATGAGTGCTGAGCGCATGGGCAACCTGACATGATGCTTCTACATTCACGACAAGGTCACTCGTGGTCATTCGTCCAAACAAACCGATATCAATTGTAACTGTTTCACTCGCTTCTGCAACCTGTTCCAAAAATGGTTTTAATCGCCTATCCATATCGGATTTTCCCTTTTTATCGTATTTCTTTTGAGGCTTTCCGATAAAATAGAGATATACTTCGTTATCCTTTTCTCTTAACTCCAGTATTACTTCGGCGAATTTTTTCGCGAATGGTTGCTGAAAAAATACCAGCTGACCAGTCTCGCCGGAGCTATCAGCATCAGAAACAGGCCCTTTATCCTGTTTCGGCTCATCATCAGTTGATGTTTCCTCTGTTTTACTCGGTTCTTTCTTTCTAAACTCGCTGGCAATAGCTTTCATAATTGCCGCCATATCATCTACAATATCTGGTTGCAATAGCGTAAGCGCGTCAGCTACGACCTGTGGCAGGTACTTGGTGCGATCTGCCAGAGTATCACCATAGGCTCCCTTAAACTGGAGTGAATGGCGGATATTTCGCTTCAAGCATTGGCTACTGATACGACCGCGCGTAACACCACCAAACAGACATTGCTTGGGTTGCCCGGTTTCATCGCGATTGAGGTTGCCGGGGGGCATGCTTTGCAGCATATGGATTTGAATGAACATGTTTTTCTCCTTTCGATTGTCCAAGTTTAGTGGTACAGTCGTTCGAGGCCTTGACAAAGGCCTATCCAATCTATTGCTTCAGGCTTCCGTTGGCGCATCTTGTTCATAAGCACGGTATGAAGGGATGCTTCTAATTGATGGCTTTGTGGGAATGATCGCGGATATATTTTTGCCCAATTCTTCCCGTGAGCGCCTATTTGCCGTTTCGATAATGCGTGTAAAGGGTAGAAGCTTGCATCATTCTGAATGATACGCGCTTGCGGTGGTACAGCGGCCATGAGCTTTAGCATTAACCAGGCTACTTTCCGGGAAGGAATCCCTGATATTTTCCCCCTGAGTGACCAGAAGATGCCACAAAATATATCAAAAGCTGCTACCGCGTCTTCCATTGAATGAAAGGATGCAGCAGATAATATTGCCCAGTCGGAATATGTCAACTGGGTAGTAACTATCTGTAGAAAATGATATACCCCTTGATTATGGCGATTAACTGGAGGTTCAACCCATCCATCAATTCCCAGGGCATTGATGGATGGGGCGCTGGACGGCAATGCCTTGCGTAATGCTTCTGACGTGAAAGAGTCAATTATGGTGAGTTGTCGATGATCAAAGGTTTTATTATTCGCCGTGTTTGTACAAGGAATAATAAGTTGCCAATCGGTGTGACCCTGATTATTTGCAACTACTGCCGCAACAGGAGAACTTTTTAACTCTAATAACCCACGAATGTCATCACCTGTCACTGCTTTTTTTTCATTATAGCTTTTCAGAGTTTTGTACTTATCTTTTCCAGCGCAAGGATAAAATGCAGATGGATCTTGCCACTCGAATAGTTTATCGTCTGATCGCTTTGCCGTATCTATATTTTTATCAAATACTATTTGCCCTATCGCTGATATATTTTTCTCACCGCATCGCCAACAGCTATCGGCAATGATAGGCTCTATCAGGTGAATACGTCTTGGATTCCAAGTAAATGCCTCCATATACGGAATTGCCTCTTCTTTACTAGTTGGTCTGAAATGTCCGGTCCAAGTTGCGGTACCCATGGGCGCAGACAATGGTACAAGGTTAAGCCCCAGTGTCATGGCAATATTATCGCCGTTAGCGAGCACCATCATCGGTGGTGCATTGTGAACGGAAGGGTTTTTACCGCTTCCGCCTGATTGACTCCAAGGTATTAGAGAGAGCATGCCAATAATAGTACACCGATGACAAAGGTGTAACTCGGTATCGTGGCCATGGTGGAAATGCGCGATATTAGTACCTGAGGCTAATTCAGGGAATAATGATCCGGCGGATAATCTCTTCTTATTCTCTATTAGTGTATTATCTTGCAGGAATGGAATTGTAGGATCAAACAAGTTAAAACTTGCAATATTCTCCTCAATCAATTCGATTATACGTGATGGGATTACGCCCTCAATTAGTGATTCTCGTAGACACTCCACACCACCTACCGCATCAGCTTGCCAGTAGAGAATTGTCAATAAAAACCGATATGAGGTGAATAAGTCAAGTGGACTAGCAGATAATAGGTACCGAATCTCATTTGCTCTATGAAATACCTCTATCGGAGATACTAATCGGGTATTGGCATTATTATCTGCAACTTCGAGCCAATTGCTTGTTAGCGCATTCCATAATGGTTTTTTCAGTATTGTATCAGGCATAAATTGTTAGCTCCTTTGGTATACAGCATTATTACAACCAATATTAAAACTACAAATAAGACATCTATTCGGTAAACCTCACCGAAATGATGTTTACCATATAGACAGTAACACAATCCTTATAATTATTCAATGCCGTAGGAAACCCGACGATTTTCCTGCTTGAGCTTCCCAGCTACGCCGACGGCAACGCCGAGTGTCATCATCAATCAGCCAGGCCATCCCATGCACGAGTCGTGGTTTACTCCCGGGGCGATATGCCTGCAGGAATTTCGTATAGCGGCTATGCATCTGGTTACTCGTAGCTCCGGTAGGCAGCGCAATATAAGCTCCACTTTTTCCGCTTTGCTGCCGCCAGTATTCCGCCAGATAGATTGCGGCCTCTGTTTTCCCTTCGCCCATCGGCGCTTCAATTATTGCCAGGCCAGGTAGCGGAGGGTCTTTGCACAACACATCTTCCAATGCCGCCTGCGAAGGCCGGAGTGTCTTACACGCAGGCCATATATTAGTGAATATGGGCTTCCCTGCGTATTCTTCTATGAATACAGGACAAAACCCTAGTTGCGCCACCGCCAGCGACGCCTCTCGCTGCGCCGCCTCCCAATAATCGTTGTCATTGTAACCGCAGGGAAAATCAAGATAGTGATAAATACATTCATTGGAGGCAATCCAATCGGCCAATACCAGCAAGCCTGCGAAACGAATGCCAGCAGCCCCAGCATGGGAAAACGTTTCTGGTTGCCACGGAGCAGGTTTTATAATATCGTGTACCCGCATTGCCAGTTCATCGCGGTATCCTTTCCAGCGTCGCACTTCTGGATC
>JBBRXO010000134.1:0-6855 GCA_038248345.1 Armatimonadota bacterium
CACCCGATACTTTTACTTTTATGTTTGAAATTTTTGTGTTCTCAATTTTTCTCTTTATTCTGTAGGGGCACAAGGATTGTGCCCACGTCGTAACCACACCTTCAATTGGTCATGTCTCCTATACACCGTTCTGCGGGCACAAGCCTGGTGCCCCTATGAAATCACCCCATACTCCTGCCGCCCCAGCCCCTCGATCTCCAGTTCCAGCTTGTCCCCCGCTATCAGGTAGGTGGGTGGTGTCATGCCGGCGCCGATGCCGCTGGGGGTGCCGGTGGCGATTATGTCGCCGGGGGTGAGGGTGATCCCCTGGCTGATGAAGCTGACCAGCTGTGCGATGCCGAAGATCATGTTGCTGGTGTTGCTCTGCTGGCGGAGTTCGCCGTTCACCTTCAGTGTCAGCGCCAACTCCTGCGGGTCATCCAGCTCATCGGGCGTCACCAGCCATGGGCCTAGCGGGCAGAATCCGTCGTAGCTTTTGGCGCGGAACCACTGGCTCTCCGCGCGCTGCACGTCGCGTGCCGTCACATCGTTGACGATGGTGTAGCCGCTCACGTAGGCCAGGGCATCCTCCGGGGATACCGCGCGGCACTCATGGCCGATCACCACGCCCAGCTCCACCTCGTAGTCTACTTCAGCAGACCAGCTGGCGGGCGGTAGCTGCAGGGCGTCATGCGGCCCGGCAATGGTGGTGGCGGCCTTGCAGAAAAGCAGTGGGTTCGTCGGCAGCGCATCCTTCATCTCCGCCGCATGGGCGCGATAGTTCAGCCCCACGGCGATAACCTTGCCCATGCCGGAGAGTGGCGGCCCCAGGCGCACGGTATTCAGCGGGATCAGCTCCCACTGCGCGATCTCCCCCTCCAGCAACTCCTCAATCTGCGGCAGCAGCCCGAATTCCAGAATCTCTTCCAGGCTATGCGGCTCCCCCAGCGCCTCGCGCTCCAGGTCCAGCACATATTTATCGTCGACAATAACGCCCGGTCGTTCCCGAAAGGCGTCGCCATACATAACAAGTTTCATCAGCATACCTCCGATAGCTGTATCTTCTGTGTGCAAAGGGGGTTTTCCTTTTGTTCCGACTTGTGCGGGTTACAAAGGAGAGACGGAACCACGAAGACGCGAAGGCACGAAGAGAGAAGGAAAATAGTAACACAGAGAACACGGAGAAGGCGTGCCTAGTTCCGGCTTTGGCGGGTTAGATGTTGTGGAGTTTGAAGATATGGTATAAAAACAATAATCTCAAGCCATTTTGTGACATAATATCCTAGCTCTGAGCGTTACTAACCATCATCCCCTCACCCACGCTCTGCTTCAATCCATTCAAACTGCTATGTGGTAATTTGCCGGATTTTTGCAGTAGGCCTACCACGATGCCTGGGGCAATGCCGGTATTGCTGGCGAATTGCTCTATCTTTGCCTGGGTGAAGGGCGTTTGTGTCAGGAATTGCTGGTAGGTGTGGCGGGGCAGCAGCGTTTCCTGGGCGAATTCGTCCGCTTCGCGTTCCATATCGTTCGTGCTGATTCCTTCGATGAATACTTCGCGTTTCCCATGCTTGAGGAGATGGCCCGCTTCATGGAAGAAGCTGAACCAGAAGGTGTCATCGAACTCATAGCGGAAGCTCAACTGCAGCAGCGCTTTGTCGGGGGTCAGCCACCGGGTTGCACCGGATATCGGGGCTTTCGGGAGTGTGGGCGTATACACTACCGCCACCCCCACCTGCGCACAGAGCTTGGGCAGTTCAGTGAGGTAGTGCGCTGGTTGTTGCCGGGTCAATGTCCGAATCCGCTGCAACAGCGCCTTGAATCCATGCGCGTCGTAAGGGACGCAGGGGATCCACTGTGCGCCCAGCTCACCTTTGCGCAGCCAGGCGGATACCGCGCCGGGCTGGCACTGGAATATCTTCGATCTGTGGTAGGCCACCTGCGGATTGCCCCAGAGTTGCTCCCATAGCTCCGGCGACGCGATGCCGAAGAAGGTCAGCAATTCCATCAGCTGCTCCACCGGGGTAGGCTTTTTCGTAATCCAGCCGAGGTTGATCATCGCGCGTACTGGAAATTGCTTAGTCCATGCCAGATGCTGCGCCAGCCGTTCCTTCTCCTCCAGCCGCGCCAATGCTTCACGATAATACCGTTCCAGGTCAGTCCAGAAACTGGCAGGAATGCCAAGGGCGCGCTCCAGTTGCAGCGCGGTTTCCGGCGTGATGGCCGTTTTTGCCTGAATGATCTCATTAATGGTTTTGGTTGGCCTGCCCATACGTCTCGCCAACTCCGCCTGGCTCATTCCGATGTATTCAATAGTTTCCGCGATAGTATCACCCGGCGGGGAAACATAGTCCGGTTCATACTGGTTTTTGATTATTTTATTCATGAGTATCCACCACCCCGATTATTTCGATAGCTGTCACTTTTTCCCGATCAATTCCCCCGTCATCTTTCCGTGGCACTGGGTCATGCGCCGGGACAAAAAGTAAGCGATAAGGATGATCCAAATCGACCGAAAACTGCCCTTTTCTATTATTCATCAGTTCATGACACCTTGCTGGTGGAATATGACCTATTTGCGCCAGATTTATTGCAACGCGAAGTTGAGTAAGTCGAAGCTTAATCAAATCAGACCGACGTTGTCCATGATTACGGCGTAACAACGAACTGTTATTGCATTCCTTTTCCAACTTCTTGCTTTTGAATAATATATCCATTTCAGCTCCACCTGTCAAGTGTTGTTAACCCTAAAGGTTAATGGTATATGTGGTATATTTCAAACAAATCCGTACCGATATTATTATTTTCAATGTAAAGACTAATTCTCCTTCCCCCTCCCCCCGAAACGCGCTACACTGTAGGTATGGGGTTTTCACCGTTGACATTGCCAGGGGAGCATTTGGGGCTTTATATTCACGTACCGTTTTGTGTGCGGCGGTGTTGCTATTGCGATTTTGCTTCGGGGACGGATTTCTCGCTGGTGGAGGGTTACCTTGATTCCCTCGCGGCGGAGGCGGAGCGGTGGCGCGGACGGGTGGTCTCCAGCGTGTATATTGGTGGGGGGACGCCGACTGCGCTCACTCCCGCGCAATTGAAGCGGCTGTGGCAGACGGTGGTGGGGCAGTTCACCATCGAGCCGGGGGCTGAGGTTACTATTGAGGCGAATCCGGGTACGCTTTCACCTGAGATGCTGGCGCTGCTGGGCGAGTTGCCGCTGACGCGCGTGAGCCTGGGGGCGCAGAGCTTTCACCCGCATGAGCTGGCGCTGCTGGGGCGTATCCACGGGCCGGCGGAGGTGGATGCCGCGGTGCAGGCGATGCGCGCGCTGGGGCTGCAGCTGAACATCGACCTGATGTACGCGCTGCCCGGGCAAAGCGTGGCGGAGTGGGCGGAGAATCTGCGCCACGCGCTGGCGTTGCTGCCCGATCATATTTCGCTCTACTCTCTCACGTTGGAGCCGGGTACACCGCTGGCCGCGCAGGTACTGGCAGGAGATTTGCCCGCGCTGGTAGAAGATATTGAGCAAGAGATGTACGCGCTGACCAGCGAAATGCTGGCGGAGGCCGGGATGGCGCTGTATGAGGTGAGCAACGCATCCCTACCGGGGAAGCACAGCCGCCATAACCTGGGCTACTGGCTGGGGCGTGATTACCTGGGGCTGGGCGCGGCGGCGGTATCCACAGTGTACGGCGTGCGTCGGCGCAATGAGGCGGATGCCGCTCGCTATATCGCGCGCATGCGGGAATACGGCACAGCCACCGTCTATGCCGAACGGCTCGCGACGCAGTCACGGTTGCTGGAGCGCGTGATGCTGGGCCTGCGCCTGCGCGACGGCTTCTCGCTGGCGGAGGCGGAAACCGAATGTGGCGTGGCGTTGTCTAACAAAGCATTGCAGCAACTGGCGGATGCGGGTATGCTGGAGTGTGACGGCGGTAATATCCGCCTGTCAAAACGCGGTTTCCCGCTGGCGAATGACGTGGTGGCACGGTTGACTGGTTGACGGGGAAAGGCACGAAGACACAAAGAGAGGTCTAGGGGCTGTCTATTACTTAATAAATTCTATATCAAGTTGGCTACCTAGTAACCACCCCGGAGGGGTGACGGATTTTAGCCCAGGGCGTAAGCCCTGGGAATGAATAGCCTTCGATATTCCCACCCTGAAAGGGTGGTGGAAATATGTTTCCATCACCGCTTCGCGGTGAAATATTTATAGCGGGGTATGAGGAAGAAAGATGAGAATATTCCTACCATTACTATTACTTATAGCGATAACAAGCTGGGCGGCGGATGACCTGGCGGTTATTTATAACGGGCAGGCTGGTGTGCCGGCGGGGGTGAAGTTCGGCGCATGGGGGGCTTCTTCGGCGGTTACCGAGATCAATAACACCACTACCATTGTGAGTGACAAAGCCTATGCCTTGCGCATCCCCAGTGATGGACGCTATCAGGGGGCGCGGCTGGATTTAACGCCAGCGGTTGACGCTACGGAGATTTTCAAGAGCAAAGCTGCCTACCTGGAGCTGAATCTGCGCCCCGTCACCGGCAATGCGCTGCCATTAATACGCGTCACCTTCGTCACAGCGGCGGGCCAGGGGACGCTGCTGGCCACTGCCGAGGAGATGGCTCCGCGTGAGGTGGTGAATGGGCTGTGGTACCGCATCGGCCTGCCGTTGAATCGCATCACCGGCACAGTGGGCGGCAATATCACCCGAATCATCATCACTGCCGAGACGAAATCCGATCTGCTCCTCAACCGTGTGGCGCTGGTGCGCGAGACCACTCCATTGGAGTTGCAAGCGACTGCCTTCCCGCCGGTGCAGGATAAGGGTCACCCGATCTTCTTTTCTGCTCTCGCCGCCAGCGGCTTCGCCGTACCGGTGATTAGCTGGAATTTCGACAGCAAAGCGGGTGAAAGCAGCGACGCCACCGGTGACCACGTGCTGCATCACTACGACACCCCCGGCGACTACCGGGTTATCGCCACTGTGCGCGACGCCGATGGCAACAAAGAGCCGGTGAAAATAGAAGTGGAGATAAAGGTTTTACCGTAGGATCAAAGAATATACGAATATCCGAAAGGGGAAGAGGTGAGCATAATGGAACATGACGACCACGCTGGAATAACCGATGATCTCCCCGCGTTGCTGGAGGTATTGCCGGTCCCTATTCGTAAGCAAGTTGAGGCTAATCCGCAGGTGGGGCATCTGTTGGAGATCATCCTCGACCTGGGACGCGAGCCGGAAGCGCGCTTCCCCGGCAGTTTTGCCACCTTGAGTGATGAACCGGTGACAGTGGAAGATATCGCCCATGTGGTTGAGCATATCGGCGACTTCGGCGATGATAACCGCGCTGGTATCCCACGCACGCTGCACCGCATCTCCGCCATTCGCAACCGCCAGGGGATGATCATCGGCCTCACCTGCCGCGTGGGGCGGGCGGTGCGTGGCACCGTGGACATTATCCGCGACGTCATGGATATGGGCAAATCCATCCTCATTTTAGGTCGTCCGGGCGTGGGCAAAACCACCAAATTACGCGAGATGACGCGGGTACTGGCAGATGTCAACGGCAAGCGCGTGGTGGTGGTGGACACCAGCAACGAAATCGGCGGCGACGGCGACATTCCGCATCCGGCCATCGGGCGGGCGCGCCGTATGCAGGTGCCCCATGTGGTGGCGCAGCACGCGGTGATGATCGAGGCGGTGGAGAACCACATGCCCGAGGTGATCGTTATTGACGAGATCGGTAACGAGGCCGAGGCTATGGCCGCTCGCACCATCGCGGAGCGCGGCGTGCAGCTCATCGCCACCGCGCACGGCAACTCGCTGGAAAACCTGATGCAAAATCCCTCACTCAACGACCTCATCGGCGGCATCACCTCGGTGACACTCGGCGATGAGGAGGCACGACGACGTGGCACGCAGAAGACGGTGCTGGAGCGCAAGGCCCCGCCCACCTTCGATGTAGTTATCGAGATGATCGAGCAGGATAAGCTGGCCGTCTATGATGAAATCGCCATGGTGATAGATCATGCCCTGCGCGAGGGTTTGCCCACGCCGGAGATCCGTAGCATCGGCAGCGATGGCCAGGTAGAGAAGCGCCCCGGCGTGGACCTGACTACGCAAGAAGAGGATGACGGCAAGTGGCGCGATTACGGCGGTTTTCTGGAGGATAAACCGGTCACCATCCCCCAAGATAAGGCGATCTACATCTACCCGCATGGGGTAGCGCGCAATAAACTGGAGCGCGCCATCGCCGAAATGGGCGTCAACGCCGTGATGGCACGCCACATGGAGGACGCCGACATTATCCTGGCAGTGAAGCAACTGGAGCGCCGCGACAGCGCCAAGCTGGAGCAGATAGAGCGCGCCGGCGTGCCGGTATACGTGATCCGCAGCAACACCTACCAGCAGATCGCCAACGCGCTGCATGATATCACCAACCCCAACCAGGACGGCGAGGAGATGCAAGCCGTGCGCGAAGCCCGCACCGCCATCCGTGAGGTGCTGGCCACCAGCCACCCGGTAGAGCTCCCCCCGCGCAACGCCTACCTGCGCCGCCTGCAGCACCGCCTGGCCAACCAGCACGAGCTGCACAGCGAAAGCATCGGCAACGAGCCCTACCGAAGGGTGCGGATCGGGAAGTGATGGGCGAATCGTAGCATGGGCGTCCCTGGGAATGCAGGCGTCCCGCCTGCCACTGGGTGAACTAAATGATGTATGTTTACGACGTGGGTAGGGGCACAAGGCTTGTGCCCACGTCGTAAACATACAATCAATTGGTCATGCTTCAACCTTCTGTAGCCCGCGCCCGCCGTGGCGCGTATTTGCTTACGCCCGCGCCCGCCGTGGCGCGTATCAAGGAGCACGCAGGATG
>JBBRXO010000135.1:0-6850 GCA_038248345.1 Armatimonadota bacterium
ACGTTCCAGTTGGTATTGATGGGGTAGCGCGCGGTTAAGGCATACATGGGGTTGGACTCGTAGTCGCTACCGCTTAACTGCAGTTCGGCGTTGATATTCAGTCCGCTGTTATATCTGGCGTCAGCTGTAACATAGGGACGCAGACTGGTGGAGCCGGGGGCGGAATTGTAATTAAGCCCCACAGAAGCACTGAGGGCTGGCTTCTCAGCCTCCATTTCGGTAAACTGACGGGTGCCAACGATATAGATACTGGTGTCGTGGAATGAACCATTGGCATCCTGGTAGTTGATCCCGACGGCTACTTTGTCGCTACTTTGTAGGCCCAGGTTGGTCAGCTGGTATTTGGCGTTAACGCCGATGGCATTGTTGTCAGCCCCGCCACTTTCTGTACCGAAATAACCAGCTACCCCGACTTCTAAATTGGTAGCTACGCCATAAATACCACGTACAATCATGGAGTTGTGATTACTAACTAGCAGAAAGTCGGCGGCGACTTGTCCGGTATCAACTACTGGGACGTTAGCATCCGGTAAATTCGTGCCTCCACTCGGGCCGGAGAGCGAGGCGTAAGCAAATGCTGTAGTCGATAGCGCGATGGCCAATACAGCGGACACGATAGTTGTGATTCTCATAGTACATTCCTTTCGTCGAACTATTGAAGGAAAATCCTTCTGTATCAACATTTATTGATTACAAATACAAGTATACCAGAGAATTAGGATATTAACAGGGGGTAGCTGGGGTATTTACCATACAATACAGAGAAATATACACACTTTGTTGTTAATATCGTACAATAATGCCCGAAGTACCAGTAAATGACGGCCTCCAGCATACAGGTGATCGTCAATGCCTCCCTCCATGCCTCGCCAAACATGCTCTGGTGCATGTTATTTAGCCTGGTACTTTCCCACTTTACACAACTTTGGCCAGAAAAAAGAATTTGCCAATTTCTCCATTATCTATTACTATTACCATCTAAATACGGCGCAAATAATGTTATACTATGATTCGATAGATGTGGTAATAAAGGCAATACGCGATTCTTACACTAAAGATGCTCTAGTCGATGTGAATATTAATACGATCTTTCTCGATATACTTTTCATACTGGAGGACTAGCATGGCTAAAATTACCAGGCATGCGTTTTTAACGCCGGGGCACAATTGTTGGATTTTTTGGACTCATCACGGCAGCGTCAACATCACTAATCCGGGGGAAAGCCACCGGGCAATGGAAGTACTGGCATATTCCATCGACAAGCTAACTGCCGATGGGTGGGAATTGTTGCAGATATTCTCAGATGCAGGGACTCCCAATATGGCGCTACTAGAGCGAACCGAGGATACTGCCGAGTAATTTTACTCGGTACCATTCTTTTTGCGCGCGCGTGGGTGTGCGTCTACGTACACCTCGCGCATGAAGTCGGCTGACACGTGGGTGTATACCTGCGTGGTGGTGATGCTCGCATGTCCCAGCATCTCCTGGATGGCGCGCAGATCGGCCCCGCGCTCCAGCAGGTGCGTGGCAAAGCTGTGACGCAGCGTGTGCGGGGAGATATTCTGCAATATATTCGCCCGCACTGCCAGCCGTTTGATCAGCGCCCAGCAGGCACTGCGGTTGAGCGGCTGCCCCTTCAGGCCGGGGAAGATATACGGCAGGTCATCATTGCGCGCATCCAAATAGCGCGTGATCCACCCCACGGCTACTGTCCCCAGCGGCACGATGCGCTCCTTGTTGCCCTTGCCCACACAGCGCACATAGTGCATCTTCAGGTTCACGTCGCCACGTTGCAGATTCACCAGCTCACTCACCCGCAGCCCGGTGGCGTAGAGCGTCTCCAGCAGCGCCCGTGAACCTAGCCCGCGCAGGGTGCTCACGTCGGGGGCGCTCAGCAACCGCTCCACCTCCTCCAGCGTGAGGGTGGTGGGCAGCTTTTTTACCATATGCGGTGTGGGTACAGTGGCGGTGGGATCCACGCGGCGTATGCGCTCCGCCACCAGGTAGCGGTAGAATTGTTTCACGGTGGTCAGCTTGCGGCAGGTGCTGGCGAGCGCTAGCCCGCGGTGATGCAGCGCCGCCAGATAATGCACGATGTCGCTCTCGTCAGTATCAGTGGGGGATTTGCCCAGCAGCTCCAGATGTTCCGTCAAATCCCGGCGATAAGCCGCCAGGCTGTTGCGCGACAACCCGCGCTCCAGCGTCAAATACGTCAGAAATCCGGCGATGTAGTCCATTTAACCCTCGCTGTTTGTCTTAGAACCTTGATTCGCATGATTAAAGGATTAGCAAGAGCTTACTGCCTCTGCTATTGGATAGCATATCATTGAATGTTGGGAAAACATGAGAACTGAGGCTATCCAACAGTGTATGCTAACAATTAGGAAAATCCTCTAATCATGCGAATCAAGGTTCTAAGACAACAGACCCAACGACCGAAGCACCCCCGCCACATTCTCCCGGCAATTATCGCTGGCGGGCAGCATGGGCAGACGTGGGGAACCTACCGGGATGCCGATAATCTCCAGGCCGGCCTTCACCGGGGTGGGATTTGGCTCGCAGAAAAGAGCCTGGGCTAGCGGGAGCAGGCGGTAGTGCAATTCGCGCGCCTCGGCCATTTTGCCGTCGCGGCAGAGGTCTACCAGCCGTACCCACTCACCGGGCAGGAAGTGCGAGCTGGTGCAAATGCCGCCGTGACCGCCGAGGGCGCAGAGCGAGAAGAGTAGTGCGTCGTCGCCGGTGAGTACGCTGAAATCCGTGGTACCGGCGATGATGGCCATGATCTGCTCGATGCTGCCCGCCGATTCCTTGATGCCGGTGATGTTCGCCACTTTCGACAGCTCGATGATGGTGGCAGGCTCCATGTTCACCCCGGTGCGCTTGGGGATGTTGTACATGATGATGGGCTTGCTGGTGCAGGCGGCCACTGCCTTAAAGTGCGCGATGATGCCTGCCTGGCCGGGGCGGTTGTAATACGGCGCGATAACGAGCATACCGTCAACGCCTGCCTTATCCGCCGCCACCGTCATTTCGATAGCCTCTGCGGTGCTGTTGGAGCCGGTACCGGCGATCACCGGCACGCGTCCAGCGGCGTACTCCACCGTCAGCGCAACGACGCGCTCATGCTCGGAATGGCTCAAGGTGGGGGATTCCCCGGTGGTACCGCACGGCACCAGCCCGGAAGCCCCGCCCGCGATCATCGCCTCGATCAATTGCTTCAGCACCGGGGCGTTCAACGCGCCATCTGGCCCAAACGGGGTAACCAGCGGTACAAATACGCCGGTGAATAACTTTCTGCTCATATTAGTTCTCCGATAATGATGGTCTAAATGGAATTATACACTATGAAGTCGTTAGGGAATATAGCCAATGCGCCAATATCGGAAGAAGCTATCTCTTTCAATCCATCATTCTTCATTGACAGCCTTCGTCACGCGTTTCCTGCTTCTAGCCTTTGGTTTTTGTTTCGGCGTGACGTCATCATTTTCCTGTTGCAACATTGCATTCATATCCAATAGTGGCAGCCAGTATACCCCGCCCGGGCAGATGCCTGTAGCCTGCGCAACGATACCGCGTGCAGTGCCATAGAGATTAGCAACGCATAACACTGGAACATATGAGGCAATAACATCTTCAGGCGTATCAACCGGAAAAGAAAAAATACCTCGCAAACCGACCTCAATTCTATCAATAAAGAAGGAATGCCCTGCCCAGGTTGCCGTAAAGATCGCTGTTACCATATATTTTTGATCAGTCTGATGTTGACGTATATCACTGGTTACAGCAATATCAACAACGGCATCCTGAGGACTTTCAGGTTGACTCTCAATATTCGGTTCTATATGCAAGCTTGTGAGGATGCACCGTTCAAGCTGCAAGACCGAAGGGTTCTGTGCCATTATAACTTCCTTTTCCATTTCGTACGGAGGTGCGCCATTCATCTGATGATTTATGATGGTTTAACGTTAATGCCGGTCGAACTGTCACCACGGTTGTTTCACTGCGAAATTCATCGCTAGAGGTAAAAAAGTGATCCAGGTAATCAACGACATCCTTTTTAACCAGGTGTGGATGAGTCCAGCGCAAATCCAGTGCCAATGCTATCATAGCCAAGCTACGGATAGTCATATTGGGGTTGTAATTCAGCACTTTTGAAACATAGGCACGGCTCTTGCCAATGCGTATGGCCAACTCTGATTGGCTAATCTTCTGTTCTTTCATCACCCGGCGGATGTCATTGACATAATCAAATGCCATCCCGTCAGCAATGAAGTCGAGATCATCTTCAAGCTCAATCAATTTCTTATCGAACCAGGTTAGCTCTCCCATATTCTTTCCTCCTTTACTTCTTATCATCATACCATGGAAATGGAGACACAAAATATTCATTCGCAATGCGGTAAACACGATCAAATTCCGCTTCTTGCGGCTTTCCCTTTGCTGGATGCGCAGCATGGGTTAAAATGATTGTCGGAATGCCATCTCCTTTTTCCTCACGAAACCAGAACACCCTTAATAAAGAATCTTTGGCCTTAAATTCAAATACTGGTGGCTTCTTCTTATCATTTATGATTTTTCTACAGGTACGATTGTTGTGAATTTTATCTGGACCTTTCTTTACAGCTTCCGCTATAACTCGCGCGATCTTCTTAAAATCATTGTCGTCAACACTTTTTTCTAAGTATTCTTCTACGTCTGCTTTGCCGTTATTTCCGACAACCACCAATATCCGGCAGGCAATCCACGGTTTATAAGCAGAAAATTCACGTACATACAACATAGATGTTAACTCTCATGTTGACAATTGTCAACAGCTACTGACGTTGATTTATGGAAAACTCTCCAGAATGTAACAAATCGAGCGTGCCGCACGTGCGAAAAACTTCACACATGCAACATGTCTTTGCCGTGATCATACAACCTTAATCGCTTAAGCTTCCGTGACAAACGCGCTATGCAGCGCCAGGATCGCCTGTTTGCGCTGGGTCTCATTCACCAGCACTGAGTAGCTGATGTTGTCGATGATCTCGCCTTCCACCGGGATGCCTATTGCGCCGAGTACATCCTTCACACGGGGGGCGATGGAGCTGGATTTGCCGCGCAGGCCCTCGCCCACCAGCGTGATGATCGTCCACTTGCCTTCCTCGAAAATTGGGGTAATGCCGCGCTCCTGCAGCAGGGTGGTGGTGGAGTCAGCGACGCTGCGGTACTTCTCGCGTTTGATGGCAAATTTCCACGAGCCGTCACTTACCGGCAATGCCTGCACATTCATGCGCAGGGTAGCCAGTAATTCGGATATGCGGTGGTTGGTGCGCTCGGAGCTGTCGGGGACGCTGAAGACGGCCATACTGGGCATGTCGGCCACGCCGGTGATGAGGCGTTTGGTGTCGACGGGCACGCTGGAGTTGATGAGGGTGCCCGGATCGTCCGGATTGCGGAAATTGCGCACTGCTACTGCCAGCTCATAGCGGCGGGCCATGCGCGCGGACTCCGCCTGGATGACATCCGCGCCGTACTGCGACATGGCGCACAACTCGTCAAAGGTGAGGGAGCGGATCATCTTCGGGCCATCGGCCACACCGGCGAAATGTGCCGGGTTGGCGGTCATCACGCCGTCGACTTCCTTGTAAATCTCTACCTGACCGATCTCCAGCGGCTCCTGCAGCGGTGAGCGCTCGGCACGCGCCAGCGCGTAGGCCAGACAGACCGCCGTGTAGTCGCTGCCGCCCTCGCCCAGCGTGGTTATGGCATGGTCGTTGGGGGAGATCCCCTGGAAACCCGCCACCAGCGGGATCGCCGGCTTATCCAGATAATCCACCACCTGGCGTACATCAGTGCGGATAACTTTGGCGTGGCCGAAGAACCCGTCGGTGATCAGCCCCACCTGGCCGCCGGAGAGTGCCACGGTGGTGTAGCCTTTGGACTTCAGCAGGTGCGCCAGACGCACGGTGGAGATGATCTCGCCGCAGGACATGAGCATATCCAGCTCGCGCGGCTCAATGATCGGGTCAATCTCGCGCACCAGGCGTACCAGTTCAGCGGTAGAGTAGAAATGCGACAGCGCGATCTGCCGCGCTCCCTCCGGCTTGGCCATCAGCTCCTGAATCTCTTCGTTCCAGTCGATCAGCTCGCGCCCCATAGCGGAGACCACCACCACCGGGTACAGCCCCCGGTCGCGCGTCTCCATGATACGCTCAGCGGTGATCAGCTCATTGCCGCCCGGCTCCACACACTTGCCGCCATATTTCTGCACGATAATACGCATAATGGTAGTACTCCCAAAGGTTAATATTAGTGACTAGTCACTAGTCGCTAGTCGGTTTGATGATGTCTTTATCCGTAAGCCGTGGTCTACCTAACACACCGGCACCCATACCTGCGAGGGAAGGGCGCCGGGGTTTGGTTTCCTAAAGCAATCCCATTTCCTGCATCTTCTCGGCTATTTGCACGGCGTTGAGCGCGGCGCCCTTGCGCAGGTTGTCGGCTACTACACAGAGGTTGAGGCCGAAGGCCACGGATTTGTCGGCGCGGATGCGGCCTACGTAGGTGTCGTCGGTGCCGGAGCAGCTGCTCTGCACCGGGTAGGCGTTTTTGGCCACGTCATCGATAAGTTTGATCCCCGGAGCAGCGGCGAGCAGTTCGCGCGCTTTCTCTACGGAGATCGGCTGGTAGAATTCCACGTTCACCGATTCAGCATGGCTGTTGTCTACCGGCACGCGCACGGTGGTGGCGGTCACCTGGATGGTGTCATCGCCCAGGATTTTGCGCGTCTCCTGGATCATCTTCAGCTCTTCCTTGGTATAGCCGTCGGGCAGGAAGGCGTCGATGTGCGGGATGCAGTTGCCGAAT
>JBBRXO010000136.1:0-6710 GCA_038248345.1 Armatimonadota bacterium
GCCGCATGGATAGCAAATCGCCGCGGCTATTTCACCGTCGAAGACATGATTATGCATGAAGAGGCGCGTGAACTTGTGACGGCGTCCTCGGACAATCTGCCACCACAACTATGTGAGCCTATTGCTCTGTAGTTGCGCATATATTCAGCCTTGCCTCGTTTTCAGAACGAGGCGAGGCACAGTATGGCGCATCCCTGGTGATGGCATCGTGTGGTTGAGGTGGTAGTATACCGCCTACTTCCCGCGTGTCGCTCCACGGGTAGGCGGTGCGAAGCTGGCAGACGGCTCCATCCTGGCGGCCGACGGGCAACTCGCCGGTACGCCATCCGTCATGTTTGACGCGATTGCCGTCATCTTATCTCCCGAAGGAGCAAAGTCGCTGGCCCGGGAATCCGCCGCGATTGAATTTGTGCAGAACGCTTTTGCTCATCTCAAGGCGATTGCAGTCGACAAGGGTGGTCAGGCACTGCTGCAAGAAGCTCACATCGAAAGAGACAATGGTGTTGTTGACATAAATGATAGAACAGAATTCATTGCTGCAGCCAAGACGCGGCAATGGGCCCGGGAAGCATCGGTTCGAGTATTGGCGTAGCCGCGAATCACGGAGCCGGCGGAGGATTGATGGTTGGCATAGCCGAAAGATCAAAGAACCTGTCTGGTTTTCTGAAAGGCACTATCAAGAGATTTGGGGCCAAAAATGGCTCGATGATAGCGGCGGCGATATCGTTCTATGGCATTCTCTCGGTATTTCCGCTGCTACTTTTGGGCGTGGCAGTGCTCGCCTTTGTTATTGGGGCATCGGACAGGGCATTCGACGCCGTCATACGGTTCTTCAATTCATTCATGCCCACCTCGACATTCGTAATCGATACGCTCCGGGGCCTTGTCAATAGCCGAGGAGCGATAGGGATTATGGGCATAGTCGGTCTGCTGTGGACCGGCAGCCAGCTTTTTGTCACTATGCAGAACGCGCTTAACAATGTTTGGGAGGTGGTCAGTGAATCGGGATATATTAAGACCAGAATCAAGGCAATATTGATGGTGATAGTCTTTGGCCTGTTCCTCTTGCTATCCATGGGCAGCAGCGCGGCGGTGAGCTGGCTCCAAAGCGGCCTGTCGGACGGGGCGCTCTCCGGAGTAACGTCAGTATTACTCAGCATTCTCGCGATAGTGCTGGGGCTGGTCTTTGCCGTGGCGATGTTTGTCGTGCTCTATGAGTATCTGCCAGACAGCGATGTGCACTGGCGTTCCGCGGTCATCGGGGCATTATTCGCCGGCATTGCCTGGACCATCGCAAAGGAGCTATATCGTATCTATGTAACTTATTACGCGGATTTCAACAAGCTCTACGGTTCGCTGGGTGGTGTCGTGCTGCTGATCTTGTGGATCTACTATTCCTCGGTAATTCTAATACTGGGCGCTGAGCTGGCATATGCCAACCAGCACGGGCCCAAAGAGACGCCGCCGGCCACGTGAATGATGTCGTCGACAGCCCCGTAATCTCACGTAAAAACTAATGACGATGAAATAATGTCGTGTATTATGAACATTGGTGAATTTTTCATACAAACAAGGGGCTAGCGTTTGCCGTATACTTACAGTTGGAGCAGATCATCAGGCTCAGATGTATTGAAGCGATTCTAACGAGGTAAATGCAAAGCTATGGTTACTTCCATTGATATTGCGGAGGTTCTGTCCCGTTCTGAATTCGGGCGCATGCCAAAGCACATTGGACTCATCCCGGACGGCAACCGGCGATGGGCGCGGGAGCGCGGGTTGCATCCCGCTTTTGGTTATAAGGCAGGCTTGGAGAAGGGGCTGGAGACGCTGGAGCACTGTCGGTCCCTTGGACTGGAAGAGGTTTCTGTCTATGGCTTCACGACTGACAATACCAAGCGGCCGACTGACCAACGGGTAGCATACAGCCAGGCCTGTGTTGATTTCGCTTTCACGGCCATCAGCCGGGGCGTCAGCCTTCGTGTTATCGGCGACGCTTCGTCTCCGATGTTTCCACCAGAGCTGGAGCCACTCTCTCGTATCGCACACGGCGACGGGCCGATGAAGGTGAACATGCTGGTCAACTATGGCTGGCAGTGGGATATGCAAACGGCGCTTCAGGCAGCGGCGAACGGAAGCGGGCACTCTAAGCGGCAGATCACGAACCTGCTAGCATCCGCAGACGTGTCACGAATCGATCTCATCATACGGTGGGGAGGATGCCGACGCTTGAGCGGCTTCCTGCCTATCCAGTCGGTATATGCCGATTTCTTCGTTATCGATGCATACTGGCCTGACTACGAGCTACAGCATATGCGGCAGGCGCTGCAGTGGTACTCACACCAGGATAGTACCCTCGGTGGCTAGTCTTTGGGCAAAGTCGGGTGACAGCCCAGAGTCAACAGATGCCGTCGAGGTAGGTTGCGCGTCTTGGAAATACGAAAGACTCAAGAGAGGGAGGGAACATAATGATTAGTTACGTTGGATCCATTGAAAAACAGACCTTGGAGAACACCTACTTCCGTGAGGTGTTGTTCACTGGCAAACATTCCCAGCTCGTGGTAATGTGCTTGCAGGTAGGCGAAGAGATCGGAGACGAGGTACATCCGAATGTCGATCAGTTCTTCCGAATCGAGCAGGGAGAGGCCAAATTCGTCTTGAACGAGAGCGAGGAACACCTCGTGAGCGACGGCGACGCAGTCGTGGTCCCGGCACAAACGTATCATAACGTGATCAATACGTCGAAGACCGCACAGTTGAAGCTATATACGATCTACTCGCCGCCGAACCATCCGGATGGGACAATACACAAAACCAAAGCCGAGGCAGATGCCGCGGAACCTAAGTAATACCATGCACAACTTTGCCCAATGATGAGCGCTCTGTATTTATTGGTTCTGAAGGGGTAAACAATGAGCACGATCACGACAAAGGATCATACCCAGATCTATTACAAAGACTGGGGCACCGGCCAGCCGGTGTTGTTCAGTCACGGCTGGCCACTAGATGCGGATGCCTGGGAGTCCCAGATGGTTTTCCTGGCTTCCCATGGGTATCGCTGCATTGCCCATGATCGTCGCGGCCACGGCCGATCCAGCCAGCCGTCGAATGGCAACGAGATGGATACCTACGCAGACGACATGGCGGAATTGTTCGAGGCGCTCGACCTGAAAGGTGCAACCCTGATCGGACACTCCACCGGCGGTGGCGAGGTCGCCCGTTACATCGGCCGCCATGGCACGGCCCGCGTCGCCAAGGTCGTATTGATGGGTTCGGTGACCCCACTGATGCTGAAAACGACGGCCAATCCCGGTGGAGTGCCGATTCACGCGTTTGACAAGATCCGCGCTGGCGTCACCGCCGACCGCTCACAGTTCTTCATGGACCTGACCACGCTGTTCTTCGGCGCCAACCGCGAGGCACACAAGGTAACGCAGGGAATGCGGGACGCGTTCTGGTTCCAGGCGATGCAGGGTGGGCTCAAGAACGAACTCGATTGCATCGAAGCCTTTTCCGAGACTGATTTCACCGAGGATTTGAAGAAATTCGATGTGCCGACGTTGATCATCCACGGCGATGACGACCAGATCGTGCCCATTGCGGCCTCGGCCATGCTCGCAGCGAAACTGATCAAGAACGCAACGTTGAAGATCTATCCAGGCGGCCCTCACGGGCTGGCCGACACGCACAAAGAGCAACTCAACGTCGACCTGCTGGCCTTCCTCAAGGCCTAACGGAGTACGTAGCCCTGTGCGCGTATTGCAATTGCATAAGGAATAATTATGAGAATGCAAAACCAGAACATCAGCGAGTCCATCGCGCTGTCATACTCGAAATGGATGCCAGCGCTGCTGATATTAACAGTCATCATCGCCCTCTTCGGCATGAGCGGCTGCAATAAAGTCGACACCTCTGGCACCCAACGCGAACAGACCTCTTCCAAGGAGGCCAGTGCTCCTTACGACCTGCAATTCATTGACACCATGGTGGCGCACCATCAAAGCGCAGTAGACATGGCGAAGATGGCTGAGTCGAAGGCGCAGCATGCGGAACTCAAAGACTATGCCCAAAAAGTCGTCCAGGATCAGGAACGCGAAATAGCTCGGATGGGACAGTGGCGCAAGCAGTGGTATGCGGACCAGCCGAAAGCCGAGAATATGGACATGCCCGGCATGATGGATTCGATGAAGGGTATGGACATGTCCCATATGAAGACGCTGGAGGGCACGGACTTCGACCTGATGTTCCTCGATATGATGATCCCCCACCACCAGGGAGCGGTATCGATGGCAAAGGACGCTTTGCTCAAGTCTGAACACGCAGAGATCAAAACGCTCGCGCAGCAGATCATGGACGCACAGCAAAAGGAGATCGAGATGATGAACAAATGGAAGACCGCATGGAGCGGCGCGAAGTAGGGCGTCGGCTTATTGGCTGTTCACGCTGGGCATCATGGGCGTTGGGTTGCTGGCTATTCCCACCCTGGCCGGTTCGGCCGCATATGCGGTGGCAGAAACAAACGGGTGGCGATCCGGGCTCTACCGGCGATTCGGGCGTGCAAAGGGGTTCTATGGTACCATTGCCCTCGTTATTATAGTTGGCTATCTGCTCAATTTCGTACATGCGATCAGCCCGGTCAAAGCTCTTCTGTATTCGGCTGTGCTCAACTGCCTGGTCGCGCCCCCGCTTATCGTCGTGCTGCTACTCATCTGCAACAACCGCAAGATCGTTGGTAAGAATTCCAACGGATGGGTATCCAATATATTAGGATGGCTTACTGTGGTTATAATGTCGCTAGCAGGAGGACTATTGATCTGGTTGCTCTGCACCGGCAAGGGTTCGTGATAAAACCCGGAGCTAGTCTCCGGGCAATTAACAGGACAGACTACACCAGTAGTTCCTCCACCCCTTCCAGCGTGGCCCCAGCAATCCCCCATGGAAGGAATTTCATTTACCTTGGCGTTCTTCTTTTTCTTTACTGGTAATTTCTATCCGTTCAAAATTCTCACGTTCTTCTTCGTATTTATTTCCCGGCCCACCATCTCTTGATTCCGGCCAGTTGCGATCGCCTTTTTTTATTGGATGCACCGCTACCTTTTCGGTAGTATCGGTAGTTTTGCCGCTTTTTGCCATTTGGTTCTCCTCCCACAGATGAACTCTATGTCATTCAAGATGCTCATCAATAGAAGTGTAATATTGCCTTCGCCCCGCGTCAAGCACTCCTGTCAGACATCTTTGAATTAATATTTAGATGGGGGAATTTTGCGACATTGGGCAAGACTATTCCACGAAAATAGAATCTTTGCCGGACTCCACCTGGCAACAGTAATTTCATAAATGGCAGCGGGTTACCGAAAAATCCGTTGACCATAGCAAACCCAGCTTCGAAGGCTTCCCCCCGCGGTACTAATCGGTAGACACTAACCGCCGGCACGCCGTTCACCATCGACATCCCCACCAGGAAACCTGCCTTAGGCGAAATTTGATGCGGCCATTTTGTAGATGGCCAAGTCCTTCCACCTGCGCGCCGGGCGTGCCGTAGAGCAATACCCGTGCGCCTGCGGTATCGGGATAGACGCGGCGGCAGATTACCTGGCGCTCATTGCGTAGATTTCGATGACGCTGTGGTCGATGATGATCGTCAGCTCCTGCGCCTCGTTTTCACCCTGCGTAAAGGGTGCGGTTTTCAGCATCGTGCGCGGGCAGCTGCTGCGTCATCTCGGTGAGCGGCATGGTGCCCGGATGCACCGAATTATAGCGCAACTGTGTCAGGCATGAATCTCCTGGTTACCGATGCCCTCCCTGGCCCGATAAGTGCCACGCCTTATTTGCCAAAGACTTTCTTCACCTCGCCGATTTTTTGCTGTACTTTGCCGGAGGTCTGGTCGACTATGCCCTCAGCCTCCAGCTTGGGATTATCGGTAATTTTCCCCGCTACTTCCTTGATATTGCCCATTACTTCTTTGGCAGTACCTGTAATTTCATCGTTTGTGCTTGATTTCATGATATTCTCCTTTCAATCTCAGTTTCTCATTATTGAGTTAAGAATATAATAGCGCAGAAGTACAGACTGGTGTGTGATATCTATAGTACAAGTGGTGATTTTCTCTTACAATCAGTGTGCCTATTCGGTAAACCCCATCTAAATGACGTTTAGCAGATTCATGATACTTCTGCGAAATAGTTCCACGTTCCAATATTGATTTAGAGTGTTTAAGCCCCTCGGCTTATCGCCAAGCCGCGAACGGCTGGGCTAATGGATGCTACGACAGTATTTTTTCATCCCCAAATAATGAAGCGCATTTCATTACTGATTCCTTCAAAAATTGACTTTGCGGACGCTTTGCCCATTGGTTTTATCGCGGTAGGGACTGCGGTTACCCACAGCCCCCCGCACAGACCCCGGCGTGCGGAATTACCGCACCGGGGGCTCTCGATTTCGTATCGACATATTTTGTCTGCATGCAGGTGGTCTCGGACCTCGTGGGGCCTCGGGGAGTCTAGCATGGCGACTCGCACAAGTGTTGCCTTCCGATCTTAGGTACATCGTCGGCACCCCAAAGTGGGTTTTCGCGGCTCAATACACCGCCTGCAGAACCTCCATACTAACGCTTGCGCGGCAACCTTACGGTTACAACGCCTTAGTCAAAAGCTGGTGTGACACGCTACGCCTTCACCATACGGGACTCCCTCCATCCGTAAAGGTCTCGCCA
>JBBRXO010000137.1:0-6620 GCA_038248345.1 Armatimonadota bacterium
CTGCGCAGACGTTTTTATAATCTTTTGTTCCACTTGCGGGGAGTTTCAGACTACGCAGCTATAATGATACCCTTTCGGAGAGCAGATGAGCAATACAGAATTACGACAAAAACGCCGGGGAGATAAAGGGACGGGCCAAACCATTGAAAGTGGTAAACCAATCCGCTTTGAGATACTAGGATTGGCGTTTATCACTGTTGGAATCATATTGTTACTCGCGCGCTGGTGGGATGAGCCTTTCACCAATGCTCTGCAATTTGGCACCGGTTGGTTATTTGGGGTCTATGGAGCTTGGATAATCGCGCTGGCGTTAATCGCCTTCGGTGTATTCAGCCTTATACATATGAAACCTATGCGCCTCACCCGCGCTGGCATCGGACTGGGCATATTATTTGTGTCGTTGATCTGCCTGTTGCATTTGATGATTGATAGCGAGCGTAAACTACCGATGCAAGAATTGTCTGGCGGTTCTCTCGGATATTTGATCGACCTGGCTCTTACTAAATTACTTGGTTCGCTGGCTTGGATTCCACTGGTCGCAATAGGGCTAGGGGGTATCGCGTTATTGACCGAAATCCCCCTCTGGCAAATCATCGCTTGCCCTTTCAAGCTCATCTATAAGGGGATCATGGCGATAATTACCGCCTCACGGCGTGAACAAACACCTGAAGAAGTCGAGAAGAAAAAACGCGTGGCGGAGCTAAAAGATGAAGAGCGTCGCAATCGCAATAAACCGCTAGTGGTAACTGAGCCGATCGTTGATCCATTTGTACCTGAAGTTCGACTACCGGTTTACCCGGCAGTTCCCGTCGTAATCCCTCCGGAAATTGACGATGAAGATGAACTTGATCCAGCTCCGCGTGTGACGGGTGTCCCCTCGGAGAAAATTGATCAGCTTAAATTTGCCGATGATGCTACCAAACATTCAAATCCACGGCCATATAAACTGCCACCGCTGGAATTGCTGACCCAAACACCGAAAAAGCCAAATGCCCCCAAGGAAAATACCGAAGGGCGTATCAAGGCACTGGAGGAAACCTTGGCCAGCTTTGGCATTAATGCCAAGGTAGTTGCAGTGGAGCATGGGCCGCGCGTTACGCGTTTTGAAGTAGTACCCCCGATGGGCATTCGCATCAACCGCATCACTAACCTTGCCGATAATATTGCGTTATCACTGGAAGCGCTGGACGTGCGTATTGAAGCCCCGGTGCCTGGGAAGGGCGTCGTTGGCATCGAGGTTCCGAACAAAGAGCTGATCATGGTTGATCTGCGCGAGATCGTAGATTCCGATTCCTTTCAAAAGAACAAATCCCCGCTTACCTTCGCCCTTGGGCGTGACATCGCCGGGCATCCACGCTGTGCAGATTTAACGCGTATGCCGCACTTGCTTATCGCTGGCGCTACTAATTCGGGTAAATCTGTCTGCATCAATACGCTTATTTGCAGTATATTGATGCGTGCTACTCCCAAGCAAGTGAAGTTCCTGCTGGTAGATCCAAAACGTGTGGAGTTGAGCCTCTTCCAGTCGATACCGCACCTGATCGCCCCGGTGGCCTACGATGCGAAACATGCCGCAGGCCTACTCCGCTGGGCTATTCGTGAAATGGAGCAACGCTATGAGCTCTTCGCTGAAAAAGGCGTCCGAAATATCGTCGGCTTCAATGATCTAGCCAAAATGGAGTTGATGGAGGAGTTGCCGTACATCCTCATTATCATAGACGAATTAGCTGACCTGATGATGCAGGCCGCGGCAGAATTTGAAGCGAGTATCTGCCGTATCGCTCAATTGGCACGCGCTACGGGTATCCACCTGGTGGTGGCTACGCAGCGCCCTTCGGTTAATGTCATCACCGGTACGATTAAAGCGAATATCCCTTCGCGCATCGCCTTCTCTGTCGCTTCACAGGTAGACTCGCGCACCATTCTGGATATGAACGGCGCAGAACGACTGGTCGGGCAGGGAGATATGCTCTATATGCCAATTGACGCCAACAAGCCAACGCGTATCCAGGGAGCCTATGTCTCTGAAGCGGAGATCAATAGGATCGTCGCTCATGTTAAGGAACAGGCCAAACCGCACTTCTCCGATGAAATCGTCGCCATTGAAGAAGAAGCCCTGCGCGAAGGTGGCAATGGGGACGATATGGGGATGAATACTGACCCGGAGGATGTTCTGAGCGAGCGAGCACTGGAGTTCATTCGAACTACCCGCTACGCCTCCACCTCCATGTTGCAACGTAAATTCCGTATCGGTTACACCCGTGCTGCCCGCCTGATGGAAGGCTTTGAGGAAAAGGGGTACATCGGCCCCGCCAATGGTAGTAAGCCTCGTGAGGTAATTTTTGCTCCTTCATCATCGGTAGTAGGACATACTACAGTGAAAACTGCTACAGTTGATGACGACGACTTGTCTGATCCATTCAACGACGATGGTTTATAATCGGCAGGAATATTGCTACAGGAACAGAATAATAGCTACTACACGATATATTGAATATTCCGAATGAAAGGTGATCATATGAAGAGAAAAACTAAAAATATCACCCTGGTTTTACTGACGAGTGCGGTCATCCTGGCCGGTGTGTCTGGTTGCCGCCAACGCAATGACCAGGAAAAATATTATGGCGCTTCTGGGACTAATAGCACCCCATATTATCGCACCTATTCCAGCGGCTACTATTACCATGGTATCCATGGAGGTGGTGGGCTATCAGCCGGGCGGGGAAATACCGGTATGATCAGCAACATCATCGGGGGGTCCCGTGCCGGTACCAGTAGCGGGCGTGCCGGTGGTGGCAGCAGCAGTTCATCAGGGGTTAGTCGTGGCGGCTTTGGCTCGCACGGCGGAAGTTCGGGGTCTTAATATGCAAAGAATTACACACGGTACCCGGCCGGATTGGCAGCAGCGTGTCGAGGATTATGGCCTGACATTTCATACAATCGAAGGTGAAACCTATTGGGACGAGTCCGCCCATTATGAATTCACCTCCGCCGAGATAGACACACTGGATGATTCAGTGGTCGAATTGCACAAACTCTGTCTGCAGGCAGTTGACTATGTAGTCACCCAGAATGCATTCGCCCCCTTTTGTATCCCAGATGAGTTCATTCCACTGGTGAAACAGAGTTGGGCACGCCATGATCCACACCTATATGGGAGATTTGATCTGGCATATGATGGCATAACACCGCCCAAACTGCTGGAATACAACGCTGACACCCCCACGGCGCTGCTCGAAGCTGCGGTAATCCAGTGGTACTGGCTGCAGGATTTCGATGCTGATTCGGATCAGTTTAATAGCATCCATGAGCAGTTATTAGCACGCTGGGGAGAACTCCATAAAATATATAATCCTGGCGCTAATGATATCCTCTATTTTGCTTCTGATGAAGGTTATGAGGAAGACTTCATCACCACAAATTATCTGCGCGATCTGGCACAACAGGCGGGCTTTAATACCGATTACCTTGCGATGCAACACGTCGGGTGGGACGATAGAAAGCTGCAATTCGTCGACCTGGAAGAACATTCGATCCATCGAATGTTCAAACTGTATCCATGGGAGTGGATGGTGAATGAAGAATTTGCAGAAAATGTCCGCCAGGAAACGGTACTATGGATAGAACCGATGTGGAAGATGTTGTTGAGTAACAAAGCAATTCTACCGGTATTGTGGAAATTGAATCCAAACCATCCGAATTTGCTCCGCACAGAATTTGAACCCTTCGGCAACACTTTTGTGCAAAAACCAATTCTCGCGCGAGAAGGCGCTAACATTAGTATCGTGCAGAATGGACAGGTTATTCTGGAAACCGAAGGGGATTATGCGGAATCCCCGGTTATTTATCAGGAGTACCACCCACTGCCGGAATTTAGCGGAAATTTCCCCGTCTGTGGGTGCTGGATGGCGGGCGATAACTCCTGCGGATTAGGAATCCGCGAAGATAAAACCACAATTACCAAAAATACTAGTAGGTTTGTGCCACATTTGTTTCATTAAACACGTTGTAAGTTGAGAGTTCTGTTATAATTGAAACACAATAAGAGAATGAAAATGTCAGAGGAGAGAGATAGTGCCTAAAGGAATGATATTGGCTGCCGGGCGCGGCACACGTTTGGGAGACCTTACTTCGTCTACCCCCAAACCACTGTTACCGGTCGCGAATGTACCGGTAATGTCATATGGAATACAGTGCCTGCACCAGTTAGGAATAAATGAGATCTGCATAAATGTTCACTATCGTGGTGAGCAGATTAAACAGGCTTTTGCAGATTTGCCATATGTAACCTGGGCCGAAGAAAAAGAACTGACCGGCACAGCGGGCGGTATGAAACAAGTGGAGCGCCACTTAAATGATGACATAGTCATAGTCATCGCAGGCGATTCCATGATTGATATTGACGTGCGTCCCCTGCTGGCAGCACATCGCGAACGTGGAGCTTTTGCAACCCTTGCGATGTACCAAGTTAGTGATCCGTCACAATTTGGCGTCGTAGTCACAGATGAAGAAGGCAGGATTCAGCAGTTCCAGGAGAAGCCAGTACCGGGCACTGAAATAAGTAACCACGCCAACACCGGCGTCTACATATTTGACCCTGGAGTTTTCGATCTTATCCCAGCAGGAAAACATTGCGATTTTGCTATGGAAGTATTCCCGGAGATTCTACGCCGTGGTCTACCGTTTTACGCATTTCCTATCACAGGTTACTGGACAGATATTGGCAAGCCGATCGATTATATGAAGGCAAATTTCGACTACCTACTAGGAAATATCAAAGCACAGGGATTGGGACGTCGGCAGGGCACTAGTTTGGTGGCAGATGATGCGGATGTAACCGGCGTAGAATTGCACAATTCTGTTATCGGTAGCAATGCGTACATTGCTACCGGTAGCATACTACATAATTCCATCGTCTGGCCAGGTGCAAAGATTGAAACACCTGTTACCCTGGATCATGCAGTAGTGACTAAAGCAGGAATATTTCACATCACAGAATAGCCCGGTAAAGCCAACCAAATATCGAATAAATAGAAACGTGAAAGAGAGGACTGATTATGAACAGATTCATGACCTTCGTGAATGGCAGCAATCTTTTTACCTCATTTAAGCATTTGGATGTATTTGTTGATGATTATGAGGCGTTGTACCGCTATATTTTTACCCGGACAGTGGATCGCTGGCGCTCAACTATCTCACCCATAAACCACCCCACCCCCGCAATAAATTCACGCGTCTATTGGCATGTGGTGGATATCATTGAAGAGTGGGACCTGCGCAATCCCCGCACACGCCAGCACTTGCAGGAGCGCTTCATGGATGACCGTGAGTTGCGTGCCCAGTGGATGGCGGAAGCAGCGCGTAATACCGCTCTAGAAAATGTTGAGCAGGTAGCCTTCACTATGTGGTACGACGACTTAACACGTTGGTATGAGAGGAAACTCTCCATCCTCGGTGGGATGAGCCGTTTTTATCACGCAGTGGAATCAGCCTCAGATTTTATCGAGATTTGCCGCTGTGGGCGCTGGAAAGTAGACCTTTTGCACCGCTCGGTGTCTGAGAAAGGACTGGATGTATGCTTTTCAGTAGACATGATAGGGATGCAGGATAACTTCGACACGGCAATTATTGTCGCTGGTGATTGTGAAGGTATACCCAGTATTGAATATATCAAGAGCCGCGGAAAACAGGTGGCGGTAATTGAAATTCTCAAGGGTGCCCCACCCGCCGAAGGACGCCCACGCTCCTACGCTAATAATCTCAAACTCTCCGCCGATTTCGTTGTACCCATCTACGAGAGTGAACTAATCCGTCTCGGCATCGCCGACAAAGGTGATGAGTGCTTCGACCTTGAAGAAGCTGTCTAACAGAGTAAAGGAGCTAAAAATGCGTAATCTATTTTTCGCCGTTGGGCTACTCCTGATTATCAGCATATCAGGTTGTAACTTCGGAGGTAACAAGCAGCAGGTACCAGAAACAAAGAAGACCGGCACTGCTTCAGCGACAAATGCTGCACAGGCATCGAATTCAAAATACAAATCCGGGGATTTGATGGTGCAGGATGGAGCAGGGAAGACGATTTTTAAAGCAACACCTATGGCAGATGCTTTCACTGCTGAAGATAATAGTGGGAACTTCGTGTTTTTTGTTGAAAGAGTGATGCCTGCTGGCAATTTTATTTTTAGGGATGCTAAAGAAGGCGCCTCCCCACCATCCGGGATGGTCAAGGCGAATGGAACAGGACGTAACTTGGAGGATGGCAGTGGAAATAAACTCGCGACAATCGAGGCCCGCGATGGAGGCTACCGAATAAAGGATGCTTCGGGGAAATATCTGGCGAAGTTGAAACCAAATGGTAGTGAATGTAAAATTGGCGACGAAGCGGGAAACAAAATTGGCAAGACGAAAGTGAAAGGTGATAAAATATTGGTAGAAGATGCGAATGGCGCTATATTATATCAAATATACGGAGTAAAGGATGTCCTGGCTGCCGGCGTCTAAGGTATTTCAAGTTGGAACAATATGCAGAAAACCGCCGTAATGCTGGCCTTAATCAAATAACAGGAGCAGATAATCATGATATGCAAGGAACAGACTAAAGGATTCCTGTTACAGAAGCA
>JBBRXO010000138.1:0-6586 GCA_038248345.1 Armatimonadota bacterium
CCCCAGCCCCTTCCCTGCGAGGGAAGGGGCTGGGGGTTAGGTAGGCCAAGGCTAACGCCTTAGATACGTCATCATTTTTCCAGCCCCCCATAATAAATCTCGTTTTATGCTAATTTATTTGCCATAATCATCTAATTGAGGCCTCAAATGCAACGCAATTAACTGACTGAAGAGAGTGGGATATTATGACTATGGTAGACGTCATTCAGTTGGGGTTTATCTAATTTATACGTCTACTCTAATAATGTTGGATATAACGAGGATTATAACTATGATCGAGTCACCGGTGACATACTCTTCCAGCAGTTATCGCATCAATGGTGTGCCGGCATGGCTGGCTTCTGGTGAGATGCACTATTTTAAAATGGCGCGCGGGGATTGGCGTCGGCGTTTGTTACAGTTGAAGCTCGCGGGTTTCAATACCGTGTCGGTCTACATGCCGTGGAACTTCCATGAGGTTACCGAGGGGGCGTGGGATTTCACCGGTGAAAAAGACGTGACGTATTTCCTTGAGCTAGCAGCGGAAATGGGCTTGTATGTGGTGGCGCGCCCTGGTCCGTTCATCTGTGATGAGTGGCAATGTGGTGGTGTTCCCTCCTGGCTGAGCGCGAAACCGCGCATCCGTCTGCGCACAGCAGATCGGCAATTTATTGATTATTGTGACCGCTGGTGGGATCAGATCGGCCCTATCATCGCCGATTATCAACTTGGCGCCAAAGGGACGGTCATACTCGCACAGGTAGAAAATGAGTACGGACACCTTGGGGAGCAGCAGGAAGCTGATTACATCTATCATCTGCGTGACGGCCTGCGAGCGCGTGGGGTAACGGTTCCCATCATCAACTGTGACAGTTTTATTCGTTTTGCGCGCCTGCGCCCACGGAAGTGGGATGGTATTAACCTCTGCTGCAATTTCGGTGGTGACGCGATACGAAACCTGGCGCGTGCCCGCGAAATGCAGCCGGATGCCCCGCTATTTGTAACGGAATATTGGATTGCCGCTTTTGACTGGTGGGGACGCAATGGTAGTGCCATGTATGATGATGACCAAGCCGTATTTGGCGGCGTGCAAATTGCGGCTGGCGGCGCCGGTGGGTTGACTGCCTTCGTCTTCTCCGGTGGTGCACATTTCGCTTACTGGCATGGGCGCTCCATCTGTTCAGACCAGAATTTTATGACAACGCTTTACGGTCCCGGCGCGCCGATCTTGGATGATGGCAGCTTCAATGGAAAATACGCGCGTTTCAAAAGGGTAATGACTGGCCTGATGGCCGGCGAAGATGAATTGGCCGAGGCTGGTATGCCGGAGGTGCAGGAAGTCCAGCCTGGTCTGGTGCAGGCCGTGCGCCAGGGGCCGCATGCGCAGTATCAGTTCCTCATTAATCAGGGCACTGAACAGTTACGCATTGCCGATGCCGAGAAAGAACAGGCGGCCGTCGACATGTCGATACCAGCAGGCGCCACCATCTGGTCGGTTAAGCATTTGCCGCTACCGGCGGGATTTACCTTGCAGGACACGACAGCCAACGTCTTTTGCGCTGACCCGGCATTAGTGCTCTACGGCGATGCCGGGCAGAGCATTCGCACACGCCTGGTTTGTCCGAATAGTGCCCAACCGGTCACGGTTGACGGTATGCCGGTATCAACCGATGGCAACGAGGTCGTACTGACCGCACAAGTACCCACCGATGATGAGGTGCGTTCTTGCGTGGTCGGCGCGGGCGAGGCCTCAGTCATGGTTCTGCTGATGAATCACGAAACCGTCGACCGCAGCTGGCGCATCGCCATGCCAGGTATGCAGCCGACGGTATTGGTCGGGCCTGACCGTGTCGAGGATATCACCACGACAGGTGATGTCCTGGAAGTGCGGATCTCCGTCGATTCCGTCCGTCCCTGCTGTCAAGTCTCCGCGGAGAGTATCCTGCCTGTTGCGGTCTCGTATGGCAATGAACCGGAACCAGTGCACGCCCCATTACAACATGTGAACATAAGCCGAGAATTCCCGGAAGCCACCCGCGCGTACGACGCCGGCACCTGGTTTGCCGCTGACCAGCCGCAGCCCATGGCGACTTTTGGGCATGGGCAAGGCTGGGCGTGGTATCGGACGACCATAACCGTGCGCGATGCCGGTCCGCAGATGATCATGGTCAGCGGCGCGGCGGATCGCATCCACCTGTTTATCGATGGGCAATATCTGGTCGCGCGCGGCGCTAATACCAACCATGGGTGGAATACCATGGCGTATCTGGAGCAGGGGACATATACACTGGCGATATTGACCGAGAACCTTGGCATGTTCAACACCGGCGCCGAGTTCGATATTCCGCTTGGTGAACCAAAGGGTCTCTTTGGCCCGGTATGGTTAAACGGCGAGGAACTGCGCGGTTGGCGGATGCGCGCGGGCATCGCCGACGATGAAGCGTTAGAATACTGGCCGGAAGTCGGCAACACGCTTTCGTGGATTACTAACACAGATGAATCCCTCACGGGTCCAGTGTGGATACGCGCTGAATTCGATATGCCGGACTCCTTTGACGGTGCCGTGCGCCTGAACCTGGAAAAAGCCGCTGGTAAAGGCTGCGTCTGGCTCAATGGCCGTAATATCGGACGCTACTGGTCCATGGGCCCCCAGCAATCACTCTGGCTGCCGTTAAGCTGGTTACTACCACACAACACCCTGGTGCTGTTCGAAGAAATAGAGATCACGCCGGCGCAGGTGCGGGTGGACGGGCAACCGTTCGGCACTCAAGGTTCGTGTCGGTTAGCAAGCTAGACATGCGCAACCGCTTTTTCTAGGACATACTAATTTAAAACTGCTGCTAAAGATTGAGAGTTCTATGATGAAATTCGATGCTACGTTCGTAAAATCTACCGCCGTGTTACGGGAAAAGTTGGGTACAGCGACCGGTTCGTTGGCTCACTACTGGCAATGGATGCAGCACGCTGCACGCCATGCACCGGAACGATATCCATGGTATCAGCCATTCTGTGCCCTGGTGACCGAGGATGTGGAGTTTCTGGCCGCCGCCCGACGTGCAGTGTTGCATTTTGTGGATCGACTGCCGGCACAGGATTGCATTGCTCTGGTGCAGTACCATCACTGGGCTGCAGCGGCACCCGTGGCCCGCTGGGGCGTGATGTATGATTGGATTGCCGATGTTGCGCCATTCACCGAAGCTGAACATCGCCACATACGCAAGACTTTACTCGATTATGGGCTTAAGCATATCTTACCCGCCTTGCAAACTAAGTCCCGGCGCGATGATAACAACCAGGTGCTGTCGCTGGCATTAGCAGCGACGGAGCTAGGCTGGGTCTTCGGTCAACGTCGCGGCCCGGATCCATTGGCCGCGGCGTTGCTAGATTATGGCATTGAGCGGTTGCATATCCTCATGGACACAATTCCCGCGGAGGGATACAGCGCCGAGGGTAGCTCCTATATGCTACAGATATTCGGCCCCGGTATGGTGTTTAGCGCCAAGCTGCTGGAGGAGATAACGGAGACTCCGTGGCTAGTGCGTCCGGCGGCTAAAACCGGCACCAGCGTCGTCGATGTGCTGCGAATGTGTGTGCGTCAGTATACCCCGGGCGGTTTGTGCCTGCCCTGGGATCATCATGGTTTTATCCCAGCACAGAATTTCCTCCTCCCCGTGGCATTAGCGGAGACCACCGGCGAGAGCAATTGGTTGCAATTACCGGAACGATTACATACCTGGAGTGTAGAGCAGAATACCATGTGGGGGATGGATGACAAGGTCTGGGCGCTGCTCTGGTGGCCAGACGCTCCGGCGCCGGTGCAACATTCGCCATTCACCAATTGGATGTCACCTCATGTTGCCGGTGGTTTGGTGGATGCAGCCGCGCAGCTTTCCGTGGTGCAGGCCTGGGATCGTTGTGGGAATACTGGGCTGTCGGTCAGCCGTTGCCACGTTAATCCGAATACCCTGCTGATGGAAGCATTCGGGTCGCCGCTGACCATCGACGGCCATATGGGAGTGGATTGCCCGCTCCAGTTCCTCGGGTGTCAGATGGTCGTACACTACTTCGGTGCGCCATATACTGCCGACTGGAGTGAGGGGGCACTGGGCGCGCATTCCTGCGTGCAGGTCGATGACCGCGCGGATTATATCAGCTCTACTGCGGTGACCGGTGAAGGGTTGTGCCTGGTGACTCTCCCCGGTTTACAGGCGATTTCCGCAGATGCTACTGCCTTCTATGCTGACGGTTGGCCGGATGTGCAGCGCGTGACCCGCACTACCTTTTTTATTGACGATTCCCGAATTCTCATCACTGATCGAGCGGAATTTGCGCAGCCACGTCAGGTCAGTGCACGTTTTTATCTGCGGCCACAGGCAGTGGCAATCGACGGTGGTGTATGCCTGGAGACGCCCGAAGGGGTGCAAGCTATCTTCCGCGCTCCTGCTTCGGCAGAGGTGATGACTACCCATATCGCGGGGTTCTCGACCACGTTAGAGCAGGCCAGCGCCCAGGTGGATTTTCGCTACCAGCCCGGAACAACGCATAAATTGCTGACAGTGGTGGATGTGGTGAATCTGCGTGATGAGATGAATTTGTTCCCGAAGTCGTGGTGGTTTCGCGCGGATGCCGAGGATATTGGAGTCACGGAGGACTGGGGGCGACAGGCCTCCGACTGGTGGCAGGATAATCCGCGGATCCCAATGAGTGATCCCTGGGTAGCTTTTGGCGAAGATGCTAACGCATCTGTCGGCTGGTATGCCGCAGTATTCTCATGCGCTGCTGAGTCACGCCCGACGCACCTGAAGCTTCACCGTACTACCAGTGCTTACCGTGCCTGGCTGGACGGGGAAGAACTGGAGCTGCTAGGAAACGGCTTGACAGGTTGGCAGGCGGCCCTGCCGGTAAATTTAACGCCGGGAGACCACCTGGTGACACTTCGTACGATACATGGGTTAGTTGTGGAGGACGGGGGCGGAACCTTCTGGGGTGAAGTGGCAGTGCAGCAAGAGCATCCAGCTGACGAAGCAGCACCGATGCCCACCCTAATATCGCCCGGTTGGCTGCGGCTTGCTGACGATTCATGGTTGCTTTTCGATAATCATGAGGGTAGTCACCGTACTTGTGACGCCTGGCGTAGCGATGCCCGACATGCTCGATTGACGACTCCAGCAAAGTGGGCGGTAGCGGACGCGACTTTTGCGCAACATGACGGCCAGCTGCTATTCAATGCCGAGACTCCCTGCTCACTGTCCAGTGACGATGATGTGGTGACTATATCCGATTTGCCCGACGGCGCTTCGGCGACCATCTATCTTGCCGGTGCCATAGTTCGGCTGACTCGGGCCGGGAGCCTGCGTGTGCAACTACATGGCACAGCAGAGCGACAAGTTACCCTTATTCTGACGGGTTCCATGGAGTCAGTCACCATCGCAGCGAATTCTGCAATCACCCGGGTGGCAGCCGGCGAATATCACTTGCTGGTCGTGCCGGCGATCTTAGATAAACTTGCACCGGCGGCGTCCATGCTTGCACTAGCAGATGCCCCGTCACCATTGGTGTTAGCTGAATTACAGGCCGCTCTGACAAGTGAATCAGCCTGGAGTGTCCGCTGTGCGGCGGCTTGGAGTCTGGCCCGTCGTGGTGATGCCACCGCTGTGCCAGCATTACTAGCTGCCCTGGAACAGGAGAATCCAGACGATATCTACCCGGATCCGGAGGAAGTTGATGTCCAGGCGCTAACGTATCAAGATGACCCACAGGTACCGACCGGGGAAGCGTCGACATGCGAGCGTATCGGCAAACGCTGGCGCTTGCGGATGCAAATTATCGAGGCATTGGGGCAGTTGCGCGACCCGCGTGCCGTGCAGGCGCTGAGTGAGATACTCGTAGCATGTTCCGAGCCTTATCCAGTGCTGGCCGCCGCTGCGCGGGCACTTGGACGCATTGGCGACCTCACCGCGCTGCCCGCGGTGGAGAGAGGGTGCGTCTTTTACGAAGCCTGCACATATCTCGCTGCTCGCGCTGCCTACCGTTCACTGACGGGCGAAGATTGGGGAGCAAAAGGTGCATAAACGGAAAGCCTGAGCGGAAGCGGGGTTGCGATCGCCTGGATTTTAATTTCAACACAGAGTACACAGAGAGCACAGAGAAGATAAATGGGGACTTGTTTTACCCTATGAACCCCTATTTATGGGGCGTATGACTGATAGCCCCGCCCTTCAGGGTGCTTGATCTTAACGCCACGTGCTTTAGCGCGTGGCGTTAAGGATCGCAACCCCGTTCTCATGGGCGGGGACGCCCATGCCACGCTAAATCTATAGAGCAAAAAATGTAATTGTTCAGAGTCATCATCCTTGGTTTGACCTAACCCCCCGGCCCCCTTCCCGGTGCCATTCGGACGCTCATGATCTATGACGGGAAGGGGGAGGATGATCGTTTTTCAAGAGATAATCATTGAATCAGCTCCCCTTCCCTCGCAGGGAAGGGGGCTGGGGGTTAGGTCAAACCAAGGCATCCGATGTGCTATCTTCATAAGACTGAACAGTTACGTGTTGTGTGCTCAGTCCTTCTTCCGCACCACATCCCCCCGGCTGGTTCCCACGGTGCG
>JBBRXO010000139.1:0-6487 GCA_038248345.1 Armatimonadota bacterium
CATGGCGACGCTGTATCAGCCGACGGGCAGCATCCTGGGTTGCAATGTCATAACCTAATTTATTTGCAGCGGCGATTACACGTTCTGCTGTTTCCGGTGCAACCCGTGAATCACCGCGCAACACCATGGATATAGTTGTCTGGTGTACCCCGCATGCATCGGCAATATCACGCTGTGTAACTATTCTTTGTTTATTTATTTTGACTGGATTCATAGGTAATTTATGCCTTTGGAAATATTTTACCATTTTTCCTGTATATATTGACAATATTAAAGGTTGCCGCTAAAGTATTCTTACGTAAGAAAAAGAATTTGTCAAGTACTTGTTTTTTAACTGACGGTATTAAGTTATTGGCAAATATTATATATGTAAAGGAACAGCAATGACTTCTATCGAGAAATTGAAAGTTGGCATGATTAGCGTGGGTGTTTTTGGCGAGAGTGCCAGACATTTATCCGTACTTGTTACTTGCCCGAAACTTCCGTTTTAGTTTAAAAATATGCCTGCAAAAGGTGAACTGTTATTTCCAGCAATTGTTGTTGGCAATAGCAACTCGCTCGCACTATAAAATCACCGTTATTCACCGAGGAGGTTACTATGTCCTTCACTCCCCTGCACTACGCCCAACCGAACCGCGGCTTGCTCACGACGTTGCCCGACGAGGTGATGTCCGATCGCTTCCTGCGTGTGCGGTGTGACCCCGTCTGGCGCTGCGGAACTAACAACTTCGAACGCAAAGACTCGGTGCTGGACTGGCGCAAGGCGTTGCCCGTCGGCAACGGCGATTTTGGTGCATCCATCCACGGATACCCGGATAACTATACTTTTCATATCGCGAAGAATGATGTCTGGTGGGATAATATCGATGGATTGGATCCCTATCCATCGATGTCTTTTCACGAACTGCGCGCAGGCGTGGCGGCGGGCGACCCGGCGGTGAAACAAGACATCCGCCGTTCCGCGATGACGAACTTCCATTCCGAGCCCACCCCCACCGGATGTGCGCGTCTCACCCTGCACACTTGCAGTGCAGGAAACTTTTTCAACGTTAAAGAATATGTAAACATGATGAACGCCACCGCCAGTACCGAGTTTTGCGTCTCGCAGAACGGTCTTGATGGTGGTGCGTTCTGGATTCAGTCCTTCGTCGCGCGGCTGGAGGAGGTACTGGTCATCCGCTTGCGCCCTCCACAGGAGCCCAATAATATGGGGCTGCTGCGTTTTACGTTAGAGCGCGACCCGATGGAGATGACGACATCGGCACGTGCACACATGACCCTGGAAGCATTCGACGCGCAGTATCAACCGCACGCAACGACTGACGCTGGCTTCGGCTGGTTCACCATGCCGCTCTCCGGCGGCGACTCTTACACAGTGATGATTGCCTCCGATGCCCCGGCGCTGCACCTGAAGACGGACGACGGCGCGGTGCGAGGACAAGGCCGTCCGGCCGACGGCGCAGTAACTCTCTACCTGACGGTCGTCAGCTCGCACGATGCCGATGACCCGGTAGCGGAGGCGCGCCACCGGCTGGAGCACGCGCTGGCGATCGGCTTTGACACCATCAACAGCGAGCATGGCGCTTGGTGGAACCGCTTCTGGCGGCGGTCGTGGGTTGCACTACCATCCGGACTCTCCGAGCGGTCCTGGTATTGGAGCCTCTACAAAGCGGGGTCCGCGCGACGACCCGGCAAAGTCTGCCCCGCCTACGGTGCTCCCTGGCGCAAAGGCAATTACCTGAACTGGGGCAGCTTCACGCTCGGGTATGAGGAGACGAAGTACAACCTCGGATTACTGCCGACGAACCACGCCGAGTTGTTGGAGCCGTGGATTGCCGTGGTACGCCGCGCCGCCAAACATTGCCGTCCCAGCTTCACACGCTTTTACCAGGAGATGCCCGGTATTGCCTTCCCCTTCGGTTTCACCTGGTCCGGCTACCCCGTGCTCTACACCCCACTGTACAACTCCACACCGCTGTGCGTCTATACCGCCGGCGAGGCGGTGAAGTGCGCGTGGGATTACTATGATTTCACCGGTGACCTGGGGTTTCTGCGCGATATCGGTTACCCGTTGCTGCGGGACGTCGCCAATTTCTACCGCGCCTATCTGCAGGAGGATGCGGACGGTCGGCTGGTGGTTTTCCCCTCGCGATACAACGAATACGACAGCTGGTGCGAGGCGATGGATGACTTCATGCGTAACAGTGTGCTGGATATTACCATGTTCCGCCTGATTTTCCGGCGTGCCGCGCAGACGGCTGTGCTGCTCGGTGTGGATGCGGAGGAAATGGCGGAGTGGCGCGATGCGCTGGTACGGCTGGCACCATACGCCACCTGGGCGGACGGCAGTTTCAAGCCGTCTGAAGATTGGCGCGAGCGTGGCTTCCGCCCCTTCGCGCCGCATCCAGATCTTTTTGAAACCTGGCCGATTACTGTGGGAGACGAGGTAGATGCCTGGAGCGGGTCAGACGAGTTGCGCGCCGCAGCGCAGGCAACCTATCAAAAATGGCTGGGACACCATCCACTCGACACCTGGGATCGCTGCTTCCCCTTCCTCGCCGCCGCACGCATGGGTGACAGGGAGTATGCGGCGAAAATCCTCACAAACCTGCAAACTCTCCCGGAGGCCGGTAATATCAACCGCGCCGACCCTCCCGATACCGGCACCGACGACGGGCATTCTCCCTTCGTGGTGGATGCCGGGTCGGCCTTCCCGGCGGAAATTATCTCGGAGATGCTGCTACAGTCGCACACCGGTGTGCTGCGCCTCTTCCCCGCTGCGCCGCTGACCGGCCACTTTGCTTTCCACTCGCTGCGCGCCCGCGGTGCCATGCTGGTCAGCAGCGAATTCCGCGAGGGCGTAGTGCCGTATGTCCTGATTCAAAGTCTATCCGGTGGCCCCTGCCGGTTGGCAAACCCATTCGGCGACACCGTGGTACGCGTACGCGATCTGGATACCGGCACCGTCCTGCTGGAGCAGCCCTGCAAACCAGAGGCAATCATCGAATTTAGCACCGACGCAGGACATTTATGCGTCGTGGAGCGGACGGAGTGCCCACTGGAACAGGTGCCGGTCATCATATTAGCGTGACACCGGGCGTCTCAACCAATACAGGAGCTTATTGTTACTGGATTCGTAGAATATTTATACCATCGAAAGTATTTTACCATTTTTTCTAAATATATTGAAAATATACAACTTGCCGCTAAACTTCTTCTTACGTAAGAAGAAGTTTAGTCAAGTACTTGTTTTATTGATGGCAATTATTTATATGACTTACGCTTTTGAATTTTCCTGTAAGTAATATAAATAGCAAATATCTAATAAATAAGAATGGTAACTATCTTAAATCTTGAGTTTGCATATAAACTTGTAAACTCAAGATTTGTGCCTGTTATATTTATTGCAGCAAGATTAGCATGAATTATTGATCTTTGTTACCCGTTGTGCCGATACCGGGTCATGATTTCCCGTTGGATATCCGGCTCGAGGGTGACGAAGCGGGCGGAGAAGCCGCCGACGCGCACAATTAGGTTCGGGTAGCGATCGGGGTGCGCCAGCGCGTCTTCCAGTTCGGCGACGCTGGTGGTGTTCCCCTGGAAGATCATACCGCCGCCGGTGAGGAAGATGTTGAGGATAGCCTGCATGTGCTCGAAGGTGATCCAGCGGTCATCCATGTCCCACATGGTGGTCGCCCCGCCGGAGACGCCGGAGAAATCGAGCGATATGCAGGAGTTCAGCGCGGCGGTAATTCCTTGTGTCATACCCCGGCGTTGCGGGGTCATACCGTGGCCGATGAGATCGCCGGCTAGCGCGCCGTCAGCGCGAGCACCAAGTTGCTTGCTTGCCCACGGCGTCCAGACGAAGTTGAACACCATCGGCTTCAAACGTCCGCCTAAGCGCGTGCGTGTGCTGACCGCCAGTCGGCAGGTGCTCTGCAGTATGCGATTGCAGAGGGCATCCGCCTCGGTATCTTCGCTGCCGTATTTCGGCAGGCGCAGCAAAGCGGCGCGCAGTGTCTCGTATCCCTGGAAATTGGCGCGCAACGCGGCCAGCAGGTCTGCCGCGGTGACAAGGCGGTCGTCATACACCGCCCGTTTCACCCCGACTAGCGCATCCGCCGTTGCTGTGATGCCCAGCGGGGCGAAGCCGTATTCATGGTAGCGCGCGCCGCCATCCTGCTGCTCGCGCCCGCGTTCCAGGCAGTCATTCATCAGACTGGAGAGCAGGTAGCAGGGGCGATAGCGGGCGAAGCAGGCACTCTGGATATCCAGAGCGCGCGCCATAGCTCGATATTCACGTATCATCTCCTGTTCGAACGCCGCATAGAGCGTGTCGAAGGTGGCGTAACTGGTGAGATCGCGATCAAGGCTGATGCGTCGGCTGCCATCAAGCAGGTCGATGCCGCCGGTGAGCACCAATTCCAGCGTTTTGGCGACGTTGAAGGTGCGGGCGAAATTTAGGTCGCAATTCATTCCCTGCACGCTGATTTCCATGCAGCCACCGGCCATGTATTGCGCTGCATCGGCGAAGGGGGTGCCGCTCTGCACGATTGCAGGCAGGCAGGCGTCGTCATTGAAGATCTGCGCGCGATTGTGCCCATGCAACAGATACTGCACACAGAGATCGCGGAACTCCGCCGGGCTATTGGCACTCACCCGCGGGTAGACGACGGGGTGCGTTTGTTCGAGCACGGCAATGCTATGTATGATCAACAAGGATAAGGGCGTCACCGCGCTGGAACCATCCGGATGCACGCCGCCGGGTGTCACTGCCTCCACCCAGCCATCGCCGTTCTGCAGACGTTCGTGAAAGCGGATGAACAGCTCATCTACCAGGTCTTTCGCTGTTTCCATCGTAGTGAGTCCTGCCGCCAGGTCGCGCTCCAAATAGGGCCAAAGGAAGTAATCTACTCGGCCCGGCCCGTTGCCGCCATAGGGATTCTCGAACATCACCGCCAGGTGCTGCAGATGGAAGCTCTGTATGGCTTCGTGGAAGGTGCGCGCGGGATAACGGGGCACGCGCCGGCAGATGTCGACCAGCGTCCTCAGCCGGTCGCGCTCCGTCCCGTGTGCAGATGCCAACTGCGTTTCCAGCGCGGCGACGTGCCGGTCATTCCAGCGCAGCACCGCTTCCCAGAGGATGATGGCGCCGCGATAGAGACGGCGGGACTTGACGTCGGTGGTGGCCGCCAGCCGGGCACGGATATCCGTCAGCAGGCCATCCACCCCATCCGTCAGTATGCGCTCCCAGCGCCAGCCGATGTGCCCGGGCGCACCGAGTTCGGCCATGTAGGGATCAACGGCACGGCCAATGCGCGGTTGCGCATGATGCCAGGGGTTGTAGACGTTCCCGCGCGAGGGATCCGGCGTAAAGCCATCCGGATGTCCGGTGGTCTGATAGGTCATTCCCACTAGTTCTTCATCGGGGAAAAGATAAACCGGCTCGTGCTCTAGCGCATGGGCCATTGCGCGCGCGAAGCGTTCCCAGTAGGAATGCTTCGCGTATTGTGTAAAGAACGCTTCTTCGAAATTCACCTGCCGCCAGGTCGGCGGGGGTACCGCCCCTCGCATGCGACTTGCCACGCAGAAATGGGTTATGCGTGTGGAAAGCGAGAGAAACGGACTGTCATCCGACATCGGATGCAACACCGTCTGGTCTGTGTTTTCGAGATTCATTAAATGATCTCCTCAGATTTCCTGAATATATTGACAATATTAAAGGTTGCCGCTAAAGTATTCTTACGTAAGAAAAAGCATTTGTCAAGTACTTGTTTATAGACTTGTTTATAGATGGTAATTACTTGCACAACTTTCAGAAAGAAAGTCATGATAAAACTATAAACTTGTAAAATATAATATTAAATTCCATAATAGACTTGTCCGCAAATAGTGGGTGGTTAGATTTTGAGGCTATTTTACTGTCATGCAAGGCGTACTTTTCACGCTTTATCAAGGCAAGTTAAACGTGAAAAGCACAACGCAGCATGGCGGGAAAAGAGTCCAAAAGATGACATTCATTATTTACGGACATGTCTAATATGTACTGATATAAAAATAGAGAGAGGAATTTTATGAAAAATATGCTCATTGCTGTTGCTATCGCGTTACTGGCATCTATATGCCAGCCTGCCTTTTCTGTTGAGGAATCAATAACGATTACAATTGAAAAATCGCAAACCGCTGTTCTTGACCCAGCAAATTGGGATAAAGTATTTCCGAATGAGAAGTATTTCGATGCTTTGCGGCCAATGCTGGTGCGTTTTCCTGGATCAGCAGAGATTATCTATAATAAGCTTAAAGATGGCTATACCATTAACAAGGCTGAATTGGTGCTGGAATGGGAAAAACAGGAAGGACCTAACCCAGAGCGCGGTCGCTGGGGCTGGGGATCGGAAGATTCTTACAAAAAAGATCCCGGCAAGTGGTCGGCAATCGCTATGACAGTAATGAAGGTTTGGAGTGTAGATGACCCGAAACTTGGACC
>JBBRXO010000140.1:0-6334 GCA_038248345.1 Armatimonadota bacterium
CCGAAAAAACGTCTCAAACGCCGCCAGCCCCCCGGCGGACGCGCCGATACCGACGATAGGAAAGCTCGCCTCCCGCCCCGAAGTTCGCGGCGCATCGGGCATGGCGTGAACTTCCGGTTGCACGTCGGATTTCTTTTTTCGGGTCATAGCACATCTCTCATTCGTCAGCCTGCATTCGTAAATAAGTGACTTGTGTCCAGTCAGGCCAATTACCGATAGTATACTATAGGGAAGTATACAAGGAATAGTCCGGTCTGACAATCAATAAATGTGCAAGGGCGCAGGCTACAACTCCCTGGGTACGCAGGCGTCCCGCCTGCCCTATCGTAGCATGGGCGCCCCCCCATGAGATAGAGCGAGGGAAACCACGAGGGCACAAAGGCACGAAGAGAGTGCTGGGAGCGTGCGCTCCCAGCACTCTCTTCGTGCTCTTTGTGCCCTCTGTGGTTAATTTTCGCTTAAAACAATAGCCACCCCCATCACAGAGGTGGCTATTCCTTCGCTATTTACTCTACGCCGGCTTCACATCCGTCTCCGCTTCTTCTTCCTGTTTCACCACTACGGTGACGCAGGCTATGCGGATGTCGTCTTTCATGCGCATTATGCGTACGCCCTGGGCGCTGCGGCCGGTTTCGCGGATGTCGCTTACTTTGCTGCGGATGATCTGGCCGCCGGTGCTGATGAACATCACTTCGTCGGTTTCGTTCACTACTTTGCAGTCGACCAGCGGGCCGTTTTTCTCGGTGATAGATACCGTTTTGATACCCATGCCGTTGCGGCTTTGCACGCGGTACTCGGTGAGCGGGGTGCGCTTGGCGTAGCCCAGCTCGGTGATGGCCAGCAGGTCTTGTCCTTCACGTACCAGCGCCATGCCCACTACCCGGTCATTTTCGCGCTTGAATTTGATACCGCCCACACCGGCTGCGGTGCGGCCCATCGGGCGAATATTGTCCTCTGGGAAGCAGATGGAGAGGCCGAAGTGCGTGGCCAGCACCACATGGCGGGTGCCGTCGGTGACGCGTACCCAGCGCAGTGCGTCGGTCTCGTTCTTCATGCTGATGGCGATTTTGCCCGCCGAATAGACGTTGGCGAATTCAGAGAGCGCCGTCTTCTTCACCACACCTTCTTCGGTAGCCATGAAGAGGAATTTATCTGCCGGGAAATCCTTCAGGTGCAGTATGGCGGTGATCTTCTCATCGGTGTTTTTAGCGATAAGATTCATGATACTGGCCCCGCGCGCGGTGCGGCTGGCGGTGGGCACCTCGTGGGTGCGCAGCCGGTATACTTTGCCGCGATCGGTGAAGATCATCAGGTAGCTATGCGTGCTGGCGATAAAGAGATGTTCTACCAACTCCTCTTCCTTGGTGTTGAGGCCGATGATACCCTTGCCGCCGCGGTTCTGCGTGCGGTAGGTGTCCAGCGGTAGCCGCTTCACATAGCCATCGCTTGTGATGGTGATGATGACGTCTTCCTCGTCGATCAGGTCTTCGATCGACAGGTCCGCCGCCTCTTCCTGGCGGATGCGCGAGCGGCGTGCATCGCCGTGGCGCTTCTTCATATCCAGCAGTTCGGTTTTCACCACCGCCATCAGTTTGCGCTTGTCGGCGAGCAGGCTTTCCAGGTATTCGATACGCGCCTTCACCTCGGCGTATTCCTTTTCGATTTTCTCGATCTCCAGGGAAGTGAGGCGATGGAGTTGCAGGTCGAGCACCGCCTGCGCCTGTTTCTCGCTCATGGCGAAGGTGTGCATCAAGCCTTCGCGCGCGGTAGACGGATTGCGGCTTTCGCGGATAAGCTTGATGACAGCATCGAGATTGAGCAGCGCGATGCGGTAGCCCTCGAGGATATGCGCGCGGTCGCGTAGCTTGCGCAGCTCGAATTTGGTGCGGCGCGTCACCACGTCGCGGCGGTGATCGAGGAATTGATTGAGCAGGTCAATCATGGTGAGGTTGCGTGGCTCGGGTTTGCCGTCCACCTGGACGATGCCCACCATGTTGAAGTTAAAACGTTTGCGCAGCGGCGTGTGCTTGTAGAGCTGGTTGAGGATAACGTGCGCGTTTACGTCGCGTTTCAGCTCGATAATCAGCTTCATACCGTTGCGGTCCGACTCGTCGCGCAGGTCGGCGATGCCGGAGATCTTCTTGTCCTTCACCAGGTCAGCGATCTGCTCCACCAGGCGTGATTTGTTCACCTGGTAGGGGAGTTCGGTGACCACGATAGAGGTTTTGCCGCTGTCTGCCGGCTCAATGATGGTACGTGCCTGCATGGTGCAGGCCCCGTTGCCGGTGGCGTACGCCTCGCGGATACCGCTGGTGCCGAGGATAAGGCCGCCAGTGGGGAAGTCCGGTGCCGGCAACACCGCCAGCAATTGGTCTAGCGTAATATCGCCGTCATTGTCGATGATGAGCGTGCAGGCGTCGATGACCTCGCCCAGGTTGTGCGGGGCGATCTCCGTCGCCATACCCACGGCGATACCACTGGTACCGTTGCAGATCAGGTTCGGGAAGGAGGCGGGCAGCACCGACGGCTCGGTAGTGGTCTCATCGAAGTTCGGGATGAAATCGACGGTATCCTGCTCGATGTCGGCCAGCAGCTCCGCGCCCAGCGGGGTCAGCTTCGCCTCGGTATAGCGCATTGCGGCGGGGGGATCGCCGTCAACAGAACCGAAGTTACCTTTGGGGTGCACCAGCGGGTAGCGGCTGTTCCAGTCCTGCGCCATGCGCACCAGCGTGTCGTAGATAGAGGAGTCGCCGTGCGGGTGATACTTACCCATACAATCACCGACGATGGCCGCGCACTTGCGCGTCACGCCGCCGGGATTCAGGTTCAACCCGTTCATGGAATAGAGCACACGCCGTTGCGAGGGCTTCAGGCCATCACGTACATCCGGCAGCGCGCGGCTGATGATGACGCTCATGGCAAAGCGCATATACGAATTCTTCATCTCGTCTACGAGAGAGACGTCCGTAATCTCGAAGGCAATTAGCTTATCTGACTCTTCCGACATCGGTTCTCCTAACTTGGTACATCAATTGCACATAAAAATGCCAGCGTATACCCAGTCACGCAAGCGGCATATGAATACCATTTATTATACCAAATTTCGGGGCAAAGGTGGGAAGGGAGGAAAGTTGGAAATAGGGTGTAGCGGTTCTACCATCTCCTTTTTTCGCCCAGCCGTGAATGACTGGGCTAGTGGGCTTCGCCGGTCACCCTTCTGGTGGGTACGCTTACTCTTAACCGTCCCGTCTGAAGGACGATTGGCCGAAGGCCCTCCGGCCTGGTCGTTCACGGCCAGGCGAGGGAGGACGGCTTGTCACAAAAAACGAAACTTCTGAAAGTCAGGAAGTAGGTTATGCAATCAGCATGGAGGTTGACTGCAGAATTACAAATAACGCCGCAGGATCATCTTGGGCCCGTAGTAGACGTCGATGGTCATTTTGCCGCTGCCTTGCACGGTGGTGACAACTTCGTCGCCGGGGTTCTGCCGTTGGCGGTAGATCTCTCGCTTGCCGTCATCGTCGGTGACGTCTATGTGGACATCGTCGGGGCCTTTGGCGTCTTTGGGCACGGTGACGCGGACAACATTGGAGCGTTGGTCACTGGTAGCAGATTCGCCGGCGCTGGGTTGTGCGCCTTCGCTGATCAGCAGATCAACGTTGCTCCCGCGTTTCACCTGCGTGCCGGAAACCGGATTCATGCTGATGACGCGGTCGTATGGCAGGTCTTCATTGTAGACGTACTGCTCATTGGCGATTTGCAGTCCGGCCTTGGAGAGGATCTCCTGCACCTCCATCAGCGGCAATTCCTTCACATCGGGCACAGAGGTAAAGACGGAGCCAGCGCTCAAGGTGAGGGTGACGATGCGCCCGTTCTTCACGCGGCGGCCCGCAGTAGGCGTGGTACGTGTTACCGTACCGGCAGCGAAGACATCGCTGGCTTCCTGTTCGGCGTTGATTTCGATGCGGAACCCTGCCTTGCGCAATTCGGTGGAGGCCTCCGCCTGCGTTTTACCATCTACCGAGGGGATGGAGACGTCGCCGGGCAACATGAATTGCCAGAATACAAAGGCGAAGATACCAATAATGAGCATAACCATGATGGCGATGAAAGGCATCATACAGCTGATCAGCGGATGCGGGTAGACCCGATCCGAGGTGGCGGTCGTAGTATTCGGCAATTGTTGGTTCGGGACTCCCATATACCTTATCTTTCCTGCACTTTGCGGATATTGGCGGTCTGTTCATCCAGTGTCACCGCAAACAGGTGCGAGCCGTCTCTTTGCGCCACGTAATAATAGAACGGAACGCTCTCCGGTTGCAATGCCGCCAGGAAGGATTTTTGCCCCGGGTTACATATCGGCCCCGGCGGCATCCCCTTATGCGTATAGGTATTGTACGGCGAATCGACCTTTTTGTCTGCATTCAGCACGCGCGTCACCCGTATCTTCTTCGCATAGATGAGGGTGGCGTCGCAATCCAGCGTCATCCTTTTGGCGATTCTGTTCATATATACGCCCGCGATCTTCGCCCGTTCATCATCTTTGCGCGCCTCGGATTCTATCAATGAGGCCAGCGTTAGCACCTGATGCAGGCTACGTTTATCGGCGGGTGGGTTCTGCTGGTAATCCCTCCAGCATTTCTCTTCAAAATTCTTCAGCATCGCCTCGGTGATCTGCTCCGCGGTAGCGCCGGGGGGGAAGTGGTAGGTATCCGGGAAGAGATATCCCTCCAGGGTACTGGTCTCCAGTGGGAAGGGCACCTTGTCTTTCCACACCGTCGGGTTAGCGACGATCTCGGGCATTTTTGCCGCGGCTTCCGGCCAGTTCTTCTTCAGCAATTCGCTGATCTCGCTCGCCCATTTACCTTCGGGTATCGTCACCGCCGCCCCCACGGAATGCCCGCCGATGAATGAAGTGAGCATATCCACCGGACGCATACCGCTGGTGACGGTGTAGACACCCTCTTTGATTTTACTGTGTCCAGTCAGCCGTGCATAAATACGGAAGGCCAAGGCGTTGGGGATGATCCCACGATTCTGTAGCGCATTGGCCAGGCTGGTAAGCGTGGTTTTGGCGGTGATATTGACCGTCTCTGGCGCGGGGCGCGGGATGGGACGGTAAAGGGCCCAGTAGGCGACGCCAGCCAGCCCGATAACTATCGCCAGCAAGAAGAGAAAAATTATGACCGGGAAACGCTTTCCGGCTTTAGGCTTCGCTTTAGGTTTTGCTTTTCTCGTTGCCACGCTATGATATTCCCCCGGTGAATCTGTCCAGAATAATCGCCGCCGCCATTGCATCTACCCGTTCGGCGATAGCGCGGTGCTCCAGCCCCTCCGCATGCAATCTCTCTTCCGCTTCCACGGTAGAGAGTCGTTCATCTTGCCAGTATAGCGGTACGGTTATTATCCGCTGCAGCTCGCGGCCAAAGCGGTGCATCCACTGCACGCGCTCACCCTCGCTGCCATCCATATTCAGCGGCAACCCCAGTACCACGCCGGCAACGCCATAGTCAGCAATGCGGCGGGCACATTCCTGCAGATCACGCGCACGCGCCAGGCGGGTAAGGGTAAAAAGCTCCTGCGCCGCATACCCCGGCCCGTCACAGATCGCCAGCCCGATGTAGGTTTCGCTGATGTCCAGCGCGAGCAACGGATATTTATATTCAAGCTGATTCTTAAGCGACGGCATAATACATCTCTATTTTACCTGCATGAGGAGGCGAGGGCAAGAAGAGGGGGGGGGCAGGTTGTCAGCATGAGAATATCGTAATAACTGTAGATTTGGTGTTTGTAGCCAGCAATTTATCCTTAGGACGTTGCCCGGTCAATTACTCACATCTTCGGAGCGGGGGGGTGGTTTGCCACGAAGTGGCGGATAGCCTCAAAGATGTGGGTAATAGACAGAGCATCGCCCCAGGTAAACTGCCCAAAAATTGACGCCCACGCTGTTGCCTGCTACAATAATTGTGCTTCAAGTCACCTGGGCCGGTGGCGCAGCGGTTAGCGCAGGAGACTCATAATCTCTTGGTCGCAGGTTCGAATCCTGCCCGGCCCACCACAAACCTCACACAATAACTCCGATTTTTCGTAAAAAACACTGCAATATCCTTACAAATTATCAGGAAAATCCGGGTTCAGACAAAGGTCAATATTGTCTGAACCCAGATTTGTGGGATTATAAGGATTCAGGGATAATGGGCTCACCACGCGCTAAAGCACGTGGCTATAAGATCAAGCACCCTGAAGGGCGATATTGAGTTATAAAATAGCGCGCTTTAGCGTGCTTGCAGTTGTTAGCCACCTCCTTTAGGGGGTGGGTTGTTCTGGTATAATC
>JBBRXO010000141.1:0-6327 GCA_038248345.1 Armatimonadota bacterium
ACCCCGGGCGGTTTGCAATTAAACTGCCTGCCGTCCCCCTCCGCGTCCCACCTGCGCAAACAAAACGCCCGGGTCGGCGCACGACCGGCACGAAGTGCCCTGCAGCCGGGACTTTAGTCCCCAGCAGAATAGTAGGATATTGCAATTACCTCACTTTAATAGTGATACTTCCGTCGCTCTGTATGTTGAATCTGGCATGCAGAAACGAAAAGGAGCCCATCATGACTATTCCCCCAAACAACCCCTTCGTCCTCACCAGCCCCGCTTTCCGGGAAGGTGAGCCGCTACCCGATAAATTCTCGCAAAAAAGCGGAAATTTATCGCCGCACCTGGAGTGGGTGGCACCGCCAGTGGGGGTGAAGAGCTATGCGCTGATCTGTGATGACCCCGACACGTCAGCGGGCACGTGGACACATTGGGTTATCTTCAACATCCCCGCCTCGGTGAGCGAATTGCCGGAAGGCATTCCCGATATTATCCCCGCCAGCAAACCTATCTATGGAGCAATGCAAGGAGCCAACAGCAGCAAAACCAACCGGTATGACGGCCCACGTCCGCCCTCTGGCACGCATCGCTACTACTTCAAGCTTTATGCCCTCGACATTGCCACTTTACCCGGGCTTGCTAGCGGGGCGAAATTGGCCGCTGTGCAGGAGGCTATTACCAAGCATCAGCTGGGCATGGCGTCTTTGATGGGGAGATTCAGCGCGAAGTGATCAGTCCTTCGCGTGCCAGCTGACGGCGCGAATGTGGGGATCCAGGGTGAGGGAATTGACCGCATCATCCAGGTCTTCCTGCGCGGGGGCGTTGCCGTCTATGATGATATTCCCGGAGTCCTCCCCTTTATCGTCAGCGAAGATCAAATCATGCGCGATGAGTTTATGCGAGGCGAGCACATTGCGGATCCACGCCAGGCGTTGCCGTGGGGCGACGACAGTGAGGTTCATGGTAAAGGGTATCCCGTGGGAGATTTTCAGCTCAATAGGACGCAATAAGGTGAGGCCGAAGTAGACCACGGCCGTCCCCATGAGCGCGATCACCATCGACTGCGTATTATACCCCGCCGCCAGCCCGATGGCCGCCACTGCCCACAGGGAAGCCGCCGTAGTCAGGCCGCGTACAATACTACCCTGCTTGATGATGGTACCCGCCCCGAGGAAACCGATGCCCGAGGCCACCTGCGCGGCAATGCGCCCGGGATCCCAGGCTGTGCCCGCGGCTGCGACCGAGACTAACATATAAATAGCCGACCCCACACAGACGAGGATGTGCGTGCGAAACCCCGCCGGACGCTCCAGCATCTCACGCTGATAGCCGATGATACCGCCACAAAGGGTCGCCACCAGCAACTGCAATAGCATCACGGCGTAGGGTGCGATATATTGGGAGGCCCAGCCCATCATTAAATCACCCAACATTGGCATTTTCCTTAAATACAGAGCAAAGCGAATCTAATACTCGATTATAGTTGTCTCGTAATATGCCGGATGCTTCTAATCACCCGGATCGCTTTTTTAAGCCGATCTTATCAGTGTCTACTTAGCTGTTCATTTCCGCGCCATGATGTGGGTATAACCACGGTTTTCCGATTCCGCATTGTTCGACCAGGTGCCAGGGTTGGAATCAATGACGGTGTATGTCCCGGCTTTGATCTCAATGTCAGGATAGCGGCCAGAGTGTACTCCATACGTGTTTCATGTTTTCCCCCTTCATCGGAAAGGATGTGCGCCATGAGCTGAATATACCTGCGTCCCTATGCGCATACGATATCATTCGTCTACTCGCATGTATCCGATCAAATACATCCCAGTGGAATGATTTAAACGTATACCATTATTCTAATATTGCTTACCCCCTGTGTCAAGCGCTTTTTTACACAATATTGTCAAAAATACTTGTTTGCTGACGCCCTGGCGCTGCCCCGTACTATCCGTGTTATTGTACCAATACGACAAAGGCCTTGTGTTGCGACTGGATTGACCATGCGTACAACGCATGGTTTAATTATATTGGTTACTCATGAAGCGATCAGTATCCCTGATCTTCCTGGGTATGACAACCCAGAAATGGGACTGACAACTCAATTCTGACAGAACCTGATTTCGGGGACTCTGGAGGAGAAAAGGATGAAATATCATTTTCGTTTGCTGGCGCTGCTAGCGCTGGCACTGTGTGTGCTGTCGGCGACAGCGGCGGATTTCTATGTGTCCAAAGGACGCGGCGACAATGGCAATCCGGGGACGCGAGAGTTGCCGCTGAAAAACATCGACGCCGCACTGGCAAAGGCTAAAGTCGGCGACGTCATTCACGTGGCCGCCGGCGTCTATTATGGCCTGCGCGACCGCGGCTATATCGAAGTCCCCATGCCGGTCACCTTGCTGGGTGGTTATGCCGACGATTTTCTCAAGCGCGACCCCATTGCCTTCCCAACCCTGATACAGCCGACCAACGAGAGCGCTGGCGCCAGCCGCAATCCACTGCTTACCTTGAAAACGAGTCAAAAAGGGCAGCTCTTCGTCGTGGATGGGTTTGTGTTTGACGGCGGCGCACGCAACGCCTACTCGTCGAAATAGGGCAAGCCAGAAGGCGTCGCAACCGGTCGGTTGCTGTTGCCGACGGAAAAGGTCGAGGGCGACGATAAGCCCACGGTGGAGAAACAGGGGCTCTTCATCGAGAACCCGGCGTCAGCGGGCGACGGCATGCTACAGAACAATACCTTCGTCAACTGCGCACTCTTCGCCGTACAGGGCGGGCATAAGCAGGGGACGTTCCGTATTACGAATAATGTCTTCGTCGCTAACCGCATGGCGTCCATTGAAATCTTCGGCACCGGTGGCAAAAAGGGGCCAAAGGGCCCGCTGGAGTCCGACGGCACCGTCGAGGTGAGCTATAACACCATCCTCTTCTCCTGGAGTCGCACGAAGGATCTGCAATATATGGGGTATGGTGTCCGCATCATGACGATGCTGGAGTATTCGATCCATCATAACATTATCGGTGGTAGTGTCTTCGCCGGCATAGAACATACACGTTTTAATAAAAATGAGTGGGGCAAGGTCGATGATAATGTGTTCTTTGCCAATAAGCAGGCGCCGTTCCTCTTTAGCGAGCCCGGAAACGTGCAACTTGAACGGGTAAAGATCGGCGATTTAGGTGACTTGGGATTGGCCAGTGCGGCGCGCAACCGGGAGATGTTCATCAAGCTACCCATCGATCAGGCATATCTGGCGGGCTATCTCAATGCGTCATATACAGAGCAGGTCGATATTGACCCGAATTCGCCCGCAAACCAGTGGCGCGAAGCGATGGGGATGGAGAAGCCAGGGACACTGACGACCAATGCCTCGATGTTCGCGAATCGTTACCCATGGCAACAGGCGCTCTTGCTCTTCGGTGCCGCACCGAATGTCGGCGCGCAGACCATGCAGTTGGCGACTCCTAGTAAATAACAGCGGGCATACCGCGAGGTTGATGTTGAGAATATTGTCGCGCTTTGTAACACCGCGACGAAGCATTTACTTGGCTGGTGATATAATAAGCTGAATTAAGTGGACAAGCTACCAAAGTCCTTAACTAACCTCACGTCTACTGCCATAGTAATGCCGTGGCACAACCTGCACGCCAATTCTGCTATAATAAATCAGCCTATTCAGCAATCAGCGCTGAATAGGGACACGCACATATTAAGGATAACCATATGACCGAAAAAAACTGCCAACTGATGGCTCTGCATTTAAGACAGAGCGCCCCTGGCATGCCTTGGACACGGATCAGGTCAAGCGTGTACTCGAAACTGACGTCCAGCGCGGACTTACTGCCACCGAGGCTGCGGCGCGCATTGCTCGTTTCGGCGAAAACCGCCTCGCCGAAAAGCCGCCACGCTCCCCGTTGCTGGCGTTCTTTGACCAGTTTAAGAGTCTGCTGATTCTGGTATTAATCATCGCTGCCGTCCTCGCCGGTGCTATCGGCGATATCAAAGACGCGGTTGTTATTATAGTTGTAGTGCTGTTCAATGCGTTACTCGGTTTCTTGCAGGAGCACCGAGCCGAGGCGACACTGAAAGCACTGAAGAAGATGCTCTCGCCGGAGGCGCGCGTGCGCCGTGATGGGCGGGTGGAGGAGATTCCTGCCACACAACTGGTCCCCGGCGATGTCGTCCTGTTGGAGGCGGGTGACCGGGTGCCGGCCGATGGGCGGCTCGTCGCCACGCATAATGTGGAGATCGACGAGGCCGCACTCACCGGCGAATCCCAGGCGGTGCGCAAGGATACGGGCGTGATTATCTCGGAAGAGGTGCAGCTAGCCGAGTGCATCAACATGGCCTTCATGAATACCGTGGTCACCCGCGGCCGGGCGGAGCTGCTAGTCACTGGTACCGGCATGACCACTGAAATGGGACGAATCGCCGGTATGCTGGCCGAGGCGGAGGCTGACGCAACGCCACTGCAGATTCAACTCAACACCTTGGGCCAGCGCCTGGCCTTGATTGCCGGTGTCGTCATCGTGCTTATCTTTGCCCTGGGGTTGCTGCGTGGCGAGCCGCTGGTAGTGCTTCTACTCACCTCCATCGCGCTGGCTGTGGCGGCTATCCCCGAGGGCCTGCCGGCGGTGGTGACAGTCACGCTCACCATCGGCATGCATCGTATGGCCAAGCAGCACGCCATCGTCAAGAAGTTGGCAGCGGTGGAAACACTCGGTTGCTCCACGGTGATCTGCTCGGATAAGACCGGGACGCTCACTATGAACCAGATGACCGCGCGCACCGTGGTGTTCCAGGGACAGCGCTTTGCGGTGTCGGGCGAAGGGTACGGCTCGCTGGGGGAGATTGCCGCCCAGGCCGGAGGGGCGCTCCCTGACTTCGCGCCACTTCTGCATCCCGCTGCTCTCACCAACGACAGCAACATCCGTAATGGCCAGTTGATCGGCGATCCGACCGAGGGGGCGCTGTTGTCACTGGCGGTCAAGGGCGGTGTGGACGTCGAATGGCTACGGACGCACTGCCCGCGCATTGCCGAGATCCCCTTCGATTCGGCGGACAAGTTTCAAGCGACCTTCCATCATGACGGCGATTGGGTGCGACTATACGTCAAAGGAGCCCCGGACGTACTGCTGGGCCGTGCCGCACGTCAATTAGGTGCCACGGGCGAAGCGGCGTTGGATTCCCACTTCTGGCAGGACGAGAACGGAAAACTGGCCGACCAGGCGATGCGCGTGCTGGCTGTGGCAACTAAATCCATCCCGGCGCATGACTTTAATCCGGCCGGCGACCTCATGACCCTGGTGCACGACCTCACCTTCGTCGGCCTGATCGGCATCATCGACCCACCGCGCCCAGAAGCGCGCGTCGCCATCGCGTTGTGCCGCCGTGCTGGCATCCAGGTCAAGATGATCACCGGCGACCATAAGGTCACCGCCGCGGCTATTGCCCGCGAGTTGGGGCTCGAGGGCGAGGTGCTGGAGGGTCGTGAACTCGACAGCATGAGCCCCGCGGCGCTGGCCGCGCGCATTGACGACATAGCTGTGTTCGCCCGCGTGGTGCCCGAGCACAAGGTACGCATCGTGCAAGCGCTCAAGGCCGCCGGCCATGTCACCGCCATGACCGGTGACGGGGTAAACGACGCCCCGGCACTCAAAAACGCCGACATTGGCATAGCTATGGGCATCACCGGAACCGAAGTGACCAAAGAAGCAGCCACCATGGTGCTCACCGACGATAACTTCGCTACCATCGTGAGCGCTGTCAGCGAAGGACGCACCATCTACGACAATATTATCAAATTTGTGCGCTTCCAACTCTCTACCAGCCTGGGGGCGATCCTGACCGTGCTCGGGGCGAGCCTGCTCGGTTGGACTACGCCCTTTACTGCGATTCAGATATTGTGGATTAACATCATCATGGACGGCCCGCCGGCGATGAGCTTGGGAGTGGAGATGGCGCGCCTCGGGATGATGGATGATCCACCTCGCAAACCCGACGCGCGCATCCTCAACGGACCGCGACTGGTGCGATTGTTCGCCTATGGGCTAATCATGGCGGTAGGCACGCTGGCGCTGTTCCAATACGCCCAGCCGCAAGGCGAGGTGTATGCGCTGACGCTGACCTTTACCACCTTCGTGATGTTCCAGTTCTTTAACGTATTTAACGCCCGTAGCGAACACGGCACGGCTTTCAATAGCCAGCTCTTCAGAAACCGCTGGTTATGGCTCTCACTGGCCGCTGTGCTGGTATTGCAGGTGCTGGTGGTGCACTGGCCGCCAGCGCAGGCGATCTTCCGCACAACCAACTTGACGGTCGCCGACTGGGTACTCGCTGCGGCGGTAGCCTCC
>JBBRXO010000142.1:0-6157 GCA_038248345.1 Armatimonadota bacterium
CCGCTACTATAACCGCGGAATCCCCATGCCGCCGCCGATCTCGATGATGGCACCGGTAGAGTAAGCGAAGTACCCTTTGGCGAGGCCGACAACGGCTTTGCCGATATCTTCCGGGTAGCCCCAACGGTGTTGCGGGATGAGGCCCTCGGCGATCAGCTTATCGTATTTCTCCTTCACCACGCTGGTCATGTCGGTGAGGATAAGCCCCGGGCGCAGCTCAAATACGGTGATCCCCTCGGGAGCCAGGCGGTCGGCGAAAACACGTGCGCCCATACTCTCGGCGGCTTTGGAGACGCAGTATTCCATGCGCGGGGTGCTGCTGACGGCGGCGGAGATGCTGGTACTGAAGACGATGACCGGGGCCTGCGGACGTTTGGCCATTTTTACCTGCTTGATCATCTGCACGGCCACCTTTTGCGTGAGGAAGATCGGCCCGCGGCAGTTGATCGCCTGCAGCCGGTCGTAGCTTTCCGGGGTGGTTTCCAGCACGTCCATACGCACTTTGGGGGCAACGCCCGCGTTATTTACCAGCACATCAATGCCGCCAAATGCCGCCACCGCCTCATCCACCATGCGCTGGTGGTCATCCAGATTGCTGATATCGCCCACCAGCGGCAGATATTTGCGCCCTAGTTCCTCCACGCGCAACTTCAGCTCATACAGCCCTTTCTCGGTATTCGTCGGGTCGGCAAAGATGTCGTTGGCGATAATGTCATATCCCGCCTCAGCCAGACAAAGAGCGATCCCCCGCCCGATCCCCTGCCCCGCCCCAGTGATAAGGGCGCACGGCGCTTGTTGTTCTGTCACGATAGTGTATTCTCCTTCGGAAATAGTTCCAAGTTTTAAGTTCCAAGTTCCAAGTTTCAAGGCTGATTTAAAGTGTTCAAGGCCGTTAGTCTATCGCCCAGCCGTGAACGGCTGGGCTACGAGGTGCTACGCCATCAGCTTTTCATCCCCAAGTAATGAAGCACACTCCATTCCTGACTCCTTCGGATATTATACTTAAATGGTACACGTGCAGGGGAAGGGCGTCAAACTGACATGGAATACGGAACCAACAAAAAAACCCTCCACCATATTGAATGGCGGAGGGAAGATCATTGACTCGGATAATTAGGCGGGGGCGATAGCGTCATTGGGGCAGGCCGCTACGCAAGAGCCGCAGTCGATGCAGGCATCCGGGTCGATAACGTACTTGTCCGGTCCTTCGCTGATAGCGTCAACGGGACATTCACTGATGCAGGCGCCGCAATTGACGCAATCATCGGAAATCGAATAAGCCATGTGTTTTCTCCTCATAGTCTCAGTTTTCATGTTCAAGGAACGCCTCGCGTTCCGCTATTAATTATAACGCAAAAAATGCACCAAGTGTATAATTCACGAAAAATACCACGAAATTTTGTATTCTTCGGCACTAAGTTGTAAACTAGTTGTTAGAATATGATGTTATAATAATAATCGAAGGGTTTAGGGGTAATCATGATAGACCAATTGCCATTATCAGACCGGGCTATGGAGATGATCGCATACCGCTTTAAGTTACTCTCCGAGCCAATCCGCCTTCGTATGTTACAATTACTGCTGGATGGCGAGAAGAGCGTGAATGAAATGGTGGAACTGATCGGTTCCACGCAAGCGAATGTATCCAAACATCTGGGTATTCTCTGCAACGGTGGGTTGATTACCCGACGACGTTACAAAACGAGTACCTTCTATAAAGTCGCCGATAATTCTCTCGTACAGCTTTGCGATATCGTCTGTGTCAGTTTGCAAACCCGCGGTATCGCAGATCTGGAAGTATTTCATCCCGATAATGACCACAAGGAGGAATAATATGTCCTATATGGTCTACAGCGCTGGCGAACTCCAGACGCTGTCTGTCCCCAACACCGACACCAAGCTTTTCCACGCCAGCTCGGGGCGCTACTGGCTGAATATGGTCACCAAGGACTATAGCCCCGGCCTGCGCTCAGAGATGCACGAGACGGAAGCGGATATCTATGTCGTGCTAGAGGGAGAAGCCGATCTCACGCTGGACGGCGAAATCATGTCGCCCATTGTCACCAGCCCCGGACAGGTGCGCGGCGAAGGTATGAATGGCGGCCAGACCTTCCACATCCGCGTCGGCGACGTCATCGTCATCCCGGAGCAAATCACCCACATGTTAGACGCCCGCAACTCCACCATTGTCTATCTAGTGGTGAAGGAAGACGTGGCGAAACGATAACCGGGAAAAGGCTTCGCCCACCCCCGCGTAGAAGATATATTTACTATGACTTTTCGACAATGTGGTATTGTGGGGTTGGGCTTACTCGGCGGTAGCCTGGCGCTTGATTTACGTGCGGCTTTCCCGGAGATGGAGCTTATCGGGGTGGCGCGCCGTGTGGAGACAACACGCATGGCCGCGGCGATGCACATCGGTGGGCTGCCAGTTTTCACGACGCTCTCCCACGACCTCAGCACCCTGCGAAACACCGAATTGATCTTCCTCTGTACCCCTGTACAGACCATTATTCAACAGTTGGCCGAACTCGCCAATATCGTTGCTCCGGGGACGATTATCACCGATGTGGGTAGTACTAAACGTCTGGTGATGAATGCCGCTGTCGCCGCATTGCCCGCCACCATCAGCTTCATCGGGGGGCATCCCATGGCCGGGCGCGAACAAAGCGGGCTGGAGGCGGCGGTCGCCGGACTCTACCGTAATGCCACCTGGGCATTATGCGTGCCAACGGGGGCCGCAGCGGCGGGGGATAACCTGGCCGCACTGATCACCGCCATCGGTGCCTGCCCGCACCGCATCGATGCACAGACGCATGATGAAATAGTCGCCCGTACCAGCCACCTGCCCCACGTGGTGGCGGCGGCGCTGGCCAACGCCGTACTGGGCCGTAACTTTGACGCGGTTGCACAACAGTTCATCGCCGGAGGCTTCCGCGACACCACGCGGGTAGCCGCCGGAGTACCCGACATGTGGCGCGATATCCTGCTCACCAACCGCGATCAGGTTCTCCCCGCCCTCGACGACCTGCTCAGCGAACTGAACAACTGGCGCGAAGCCGTGCGCACCGGCGACGCCCCCTACCTGGAAGCCCTGCTAACCACCGCGCAACAGCGCCGGGAAAAAGTGTAGGTGAGATAGGTCTGTAGGTCTGTTCTGGTTCACTAACCCCAGTCTCTTCGAGGAAAAATTTCTCTGTGTTCTCCGTGCCCTCTGTGTTTATATATTTCCTTCCCCCCCCTTCGTGCGTTCGTGTCTTCGTGGTTCCTTAATTTCCGCCGGGATTGAAATCCCGGCTGCAGGGCGCTATGCGCCGGTCGTCCGCCTTCGCGGACTTTTCTGGCCCAAACAATAGCGCGCTTTAGCGTGCTTCTCGTTGTTAGCCACCTCCTTCAGGGGGTGGTGTTAAGAATCGCAACCCCGTTCCCAGGGGATACCCACGTTTCCTCCTTCTCCGTGCTCTCTGTGCCTCTGTGTTTATATATTTCCTTCCCCTTCGTGCCTTCGTGGTTCACCCACGTGTTCCTACGCGAAATTGGCAACCGTCTTGATTATCCGCCCTACCATTGTTATACTCCTTATATGGATGCCTCTGCGTTTATTTTGAAATGGAAAAAGGTTGCGCTTACCGAGCGGAGCGCGGCGCAACAGCACTTCCTGGACTTGTGCGAGCTGGTGGGACACCCCAAGCCGGCGGAGCAGGATCCCACGGGGGAGAGCTTCACCTTTGAGCGCGGGGCCTCGATCCACGACGGCGGGGAGGGCTGGGCGGATGTGTGGAAACGCAACTTCTTCGGCTGGGAGTACAAAGGCAAACATCGCGATCTGAATGTCGCCTACAGCCAGTTGCTGCGCTACCGCGAATCGCTGGAGAATCCGCCGTTGCTGGTGGTGTGCGATATGGACGTTATCCTAGTACACACCAACTTCACCAATACTACCAAAATTATTTACGAGATCAAGCTGGAGGAACTGGGCGCTCCGCGCAACCTGGAAATATTGCGCAACGTCTTCTTTGATCCAGAGAAACTACGCCCCGGCTACATAAGCGTGGCAATCACCACCGAGGCGGCGCGGCGTATCGGCGAGATCGCCCTGAGTATGCGGACGCGTGGGCTGGACCCGCAGGCGGTGGCGCACTTCCTTGACCGCTGCATCTTCTGCCTCTTCGCCCAGAATGTCGACCTGCTCCCCGTGAACTGTTTCAGCGGTATCTTGGAGAAATCCAAAGATAAACCGCTGGCGGTACAAAAGATAACAGCAACTTTATTCGATGCAATGGCTGAAGGTGGCTATTTCGGCAATGACGAAATCCGGCACTTCAATGGCAACCTCTTCAACAATGCCGAGGTATTAGAGCTGACGGTGCGCGAGGTGGCAGATATGTTGCTCGCATCCAGGCTGGACTGGAGCGCGGTGGACGCCAGCATCTTCGGCACGCTCTTCGAGCGCGGGCTGGACCCAGCAAAGCGCTCGCAACTGGGCGCGCACTACACCAGCCGCGCGGATATCGAGACGCTGGTAGAACCAGTAGTAATGGCTCCGCTACGCCGCGAGTGGGAGGAAACACGCGCGGTATTGGACAACCTGCTGAAGACCGGCAAGAAAGCGATGCCTGCAGCAATCGAAGAGGTAATAGGTAATGGGCAACTGACGTTGAGCGCGCCGGTGAAGAAAAAGGCGCAGGTGGAGGTAGACCTGCTGCTACGCCGCTTCCTCACGCGCCTCACCAATGTCAAGGTGCTTGATCCCGCCTGTGGCTCCGGCAATTTCCTCTTCGTCACCTTGCAGATGCTGAAGAACCTGGAGAAAGAGGTCGTCGACTACGCGCTGGCGCATGAGTTCACCGACTACCGCCCGGCGGTAGGCCCGTGGCAGCTCTACGGCATCGAGCTCAACCCCTACGCCTTTGATCTGGCGCAGATGACCATCTGGATCGGCTACCTGCAATGGATGCGCAAAAACGGCTACCTCCTCACCGACAGCCCGGTGCTGCGCCCGATGGAGCACAACTTCTACAACATGGACGCCATCATCGACTTATCCGACCCCACTAACCCGCGCGAGGCGGAGTGGCCACGGGTGGACTATGTGGTGGGGAATCCGCCGTTTCTGGGCGGCAACAGAATCCGCAAGGAGCTGGGGGACGAGTACGTCGACACGCTCTTCCAAGTGTACAAAGACAAAGTCCCGGCCACCGCTGATCTCTGTTGCTACTGGTTCGAGAACGCCCTGCACCACCTGCAAAATGGCATCATCAACCGCGTCGGCCTGCTGGCCACCCAGGGCATCCGCGGCGGCGCCAATCGCGAGGTGCTGAACCATATCAAAGAAAACGGCGATATCTTCTTTGCCGTGAGCGATAAAGAATGGGAATTGAGCGGGGCAAATGTTCATATCTCTATGGTTGGGTTCGATATGGGTGAGGAGATTCTTCACCTTCTGGATGGAGTACCAGTAAATAGCATCAATCCCAACTTGACTACTAATACCAACGTCACAACAGCAAAAGTATTAGCGACCAACCTGAATATCTGCTATATGGGGCCTTCGCCCAAGGGGCCATTCGATATAACAGAAGAGCTGGCACTATCGTTTTTAATGCAACCAAACCCACATTCGCGCCCGAATTCCGATGTCGTGCGTCCCGTCATCAGCGCAACTGATATCGGTAATGGTCACCGAGCGATGTGGACGATTGACTTCGCTATGATGTCTGCTGAAATGGCCGCTTTTTATGAAGCACCCTTTAAACACCTGGAAACGTTTGTCTATCCAATACGCTCGCAGAACAACCGACAAGCTTATGCTGAAAAATGGTGGCAATACGCCGAAGCCCGACCGGGGATGCGCGACTCACTGGCACCTTTAGCGAGATTCATTGTCACACCTGGTATCTCCAAGCATCGGTTATTTGTGTGGAAATATACGGAGAGTATGTGCAATCAGGGAACCCATGTCTTCGCCCGCTCCGATGATTTCTTCTTCGGCGTACTGCACTCACGCGTACATGAATTATGGGCACGGGCGATGGGGACACAGCTACGCGAGCGCGAGAGTGGGTTCCGCTACACCCCCACCACCTGCTTCGAGACCTTCCCGTTGCCACTGCCAACCGACGCGCAGCGCGAGGCGATAGCGGCGGCGGCGCGGGAG
>JBBRXO010000143.1:0-6046 GCA_038248345.1 Armatimonadota bacterium
GGGAAGGTGGCCATGCCGGGGGATAATCCGCCAGCGTTGACGATGAAGGAATAGCCCTCGGCGGGCATCTGGGTGATGTCGAGTCCGTCCCACGCAGTGTAGGTAAGGTTCACGGTGCCGCCCAGCGGAGTTTCTGTCACCGCCTGCCCGTTTACGCTGGAGCTGAAGTAATAGGCCACCATATTGGCGGTCTCGGAGGCCGGGGTGCAAGCGAAAAAGAGGCGATTACCCAGCGTGATCTCCGGCACCAGCGCATATTGTTTGGGGTACCACTCCAGGAAGGTTTTGCCCTCTACCTTATGTGCTGCGGTAGCAGTATTCGCCAATGTCTTCAAGGAAGCCAGATTGCCAGCGCTGCTGGCGCTGCCGTTGTACTGCTGATAATAGGCGATGTTGAAATCATGGAAGAAGTTGGGGTTCTCGGTGTAGACCTTCAGCCAGGCAGATAGCGCCATCCCTTCACGCCAGACCGACATGTACGGGTTGCCCGTAGCGGGGAAGAAGGTGGGGGTGGCTAGCTCCGGCTGATTGAAATTATCATAGGTGGGAAGCAGGTATTCCGAGTAATAGAACTTGTCAAAATTGACGGCATTCACTTGTGTGTAGGTCATCAGCGCAGCAGCTTTCGCCATGCCGTCTTCCCAGGCATCAAAGCTGATCGTTGCGGGCATACGGAAACCGTGCGCCAGTAGATTCAGCAGGTCCAGCCCGTATAACATGCTGTCATCGGTAGCGAAATTGGCTGGCACTGCTTCCAGACGGATGTTGATCTTGCCAGTGGCGTTGTCGTAAGTGATCTCGCCGCCGTTGGTTCCAGCCAGGCCGTCATCGCGGATAATATTGACGGTGGCATTACTGGCAGGCGCACCGTATAAACTCACCAGCGAGTTGTAGGCCCGTTTAGGTTCGAGCAAAAAGGCGCGCAAGTCCGCTTCTTCGCCTGCAGTCCACCCCTGAAAGGCGAAAGTGAAAGCGCCGTTGCCCACCGGTGTAACCGCCCGCGTGCGTACCGCTGCATCAGCAACCACAAAAGTGGAGAATCGCGGCAATTTCGTCCCCGCGTGGATGACCTTCGCCCGCACCAGCATATCACGCTGCGTGGTGATCGCCTGCAAGCGCCCTCGCCGTGTCTCCCGGCTGGCCTCCAGTACATTTCCGCGTACCCCGCCGGTATAGACGGTGTTACTCGGCATCGGCGCCGCCAGGCTGATAGATGCCCCGATGAGCAGGAGAATGGTAGTGAATATCAAACGTTTTCGCATAGTATTTTCCTAACCCGGCCAAGCCGGAACCAAACTCAATACACGCTGATACGGTTATTTACCATTCAATCGGAATAATAACATAGCCCCGGGCGAAACCCGAGGTCGGCTTATCGAAGCATGACCGCAATTGATAAACCTCTTCCCCGGGTTTCGCCCGGGGTTATGTTATAAATCTACATTGATGGTCTGGAACCGTATCAGGTCGTGATTTCCAGCTAACTTGCTACTTTATAGACCAATTACTCCGTAACCGTCAACTTCCGAAACTGGGTATAGGTGGCGGCGAAGGAGCTGTCGAAAAATTTGTCATTGCCGGCGCTGACATTCCACCAGAAGTCCACCGGAAAATTGTAGCCGGTGGTGATGCGCAGGGGGATATTCATCTCGGTAGCTCCGGCAACGGGCAGGGTGATCATCGACGGCACCGAGTCCGAGCGGTTTTCCTGTACCGGGTTCAAGTAGCCGTAGGTGGGACGTACCGCGTAAATCTGCACCACGTAACTCTTCGCACCGGGGACCGGTTTCCAGGAGAGTTTGCCGTCCACGCGCGACATACTGGCGCCATCGGGTGTATTTACTTCGATGGGTGGGAGCGCGGTCATTACTACCGGCGGGGAAAGTTTACCCACCTGATTGTTCTCGGCATAAGCGGCAATATAGTATTGATATTGGGTGAGTGGTTTAAGCGCCGGGTCATTATCGATATATCCCCAATCCTGGCGGTTCTGATTGGCGCCGATCCACACCGGTGCCTGGGTTGCAGAGGTGTTGCGGTATATATTGAACCCCTGAATACTGGGGTCGAGTACAGGGTAAAGCAGGCCATCGGTAGGGTTGATCCATTTACTGTCATACCAGAAGATGAGGTCATTCTCTACCAGACTGGGAGGAGGGGCGACGGCGCGGGTCGCGGCGCGAGTGACACTGCGTGCCGCTGCCCGTCCTTGCCGCGAGTTGGTGTCACTGGCGGTGAGCGCTTGCCGCGTATAATACGCATCGGCGCGCGCCCGGGTCGTCGGCTGGTCGAAGGTGGTGCTGACATAATCAAACGAGTCAATGAACGGGAAGGGCACCACGCCGACGGAGATAATCTCAATATCTTGAGTATTTGTCGCCTCGGGAAGCAGCACTGTCAGCAAATTACTCGTCCCCAGTGGTGAGGAGGCATTCAGCACGTACTTCACACCACTTTTCGGCGCGGTAAGGGTGTATTTTCCCTCGGCATCCGTGGTAGTGTGGATGGAAGCTTGAATGGTAGTAAGATTTTTCTCGTCCAGCAAGTAGGCGATGCTATAGCCCACCACCATCAGGCTAACCTGCGCGTCCTTCACCGGCCCGGTGATGGTGCCCGCGGTGGATACGACGGGCCCGGTTACTGTACCGGTGAGTGTCACCACATCTGCCGTGGGGCCGAGGATGATATTCGCCTGTAGCGTGGGGATATTACCGCGCACCACCACTCCGTGAATATCACCTATGAGGGTGGCTCCGTCGGTGTATCGTGACGGCAACTCCGCGTGCAAGGTGTATGTCCCCTTCGGTACTGAGGCGAACTGGTATCCGCCGCGGATCAGCGAGGTTGTCGTCTGTGTGGGGGAGGCCGCGGGTAGCCCCGCCGTTTCCAGGTAGAGCGAGACGGCTACTTCCGCCGGAGGATCCAGTACCTGCTTCTCTAATATATAGCAATTTCCACTTAAGGAGCCCGGTTTGGTGATATCCTCCACCGGCATTACCGGGGGTTTACTGTTGCCCGAGGAGACGCCGCCGCCACACCCGGCGAGGGCAATGCCCAGCAGCAGCAATATCGGCAAGAGTAGTATTTTAAATTTGTTCATCGGTGTCCTTCTCTATCAAAAACGTACGCCCAGATGGGCGTTTACGGTATTGGCATTATAGTTTAATGTCGGATTATGATTATCATTATACATCGTTCGCTGACTATCCAGTGTCAGAGTGAGGTTATTATTCAAACGATAATCCCAGCCGAGGCCGACAGAAGTGCGTTCGTTACTGGAGGGGCTCCCGTTATCGCGCATATCTTCACCGGTGACGAAAACGTTCTGGCGCTCATTTATCGGGTAGGAGACACGACCGGATACCGTCGTTTGTTTGTTCAGCGTCTTCGTCATGCCCTCGCTGCTGACCCCCAAAGTACTCTCACCCCAGCTATTCTGCAAATTCAGCGTCATCACCGCTTTGCCCAATCCCCGATATTCCGAGCTGATACCTACCAGATCCATCTGGGCGTTACTCGCATCATGCAGGTACTTCGTCTGCTGGTGTGACCAATTACCAGTAAAATTGATGATAGCGCTCGGTTGCCACCAGAGATTAGCGTTATACCCCTCCTGGCTACTATTACTGTTATACCCACCTTCCGCGCGATTAGTCGAATACGTGAGTCCCACATTCATTTTGTCGGTAGGGCGCCAGTTGCCCGTCAGCGAAGAACCCTTATTTGTCTGCGCATCCACCAGGTTCCCCTGCGCGTTGCGAGTGGCACCGGTAGAGGAGTTCTGCATATTGGCATCAAACGAGAGCCGATCATTAGCCTGATAACGGGCGGTGACCTGCGTGTTAGCGCCGTGGGTAGCGCGGGTATCGTCGCCATCGGGGGTGATGATATTGGCGGTGAGCAGGGTGCCCAGCGTAAGGCGGGTATTGGGCGAGTAGGTGAGATTGATACTGCCGTTATCCGTGACATTAGTGAGCTGATAGATCCCCGCCGTGCCCCCCGCGCCATTGGCACGCGGCGTACGGCTGTCGCTGGCGACGCGGCTGAGGCTTAATGAGGTGGCCAGGGTGCCCCGTGACCAGTTTACATTTAAGCTATCATTGGTATTTGTCGAGCCAACAGGCAGGTCGCCCTCTTGCGTGCTAGCGCGGGTGGTGCGCCGGAAGGAGATCTGCGGCGCCAGCGGGCGGTTATAATCCAATGCGAAGGTGCGATTTTCTTCGTTCACTATCGGTTGATTAGTTACCCCCGTGGCGTAGGAGTTGTACGGTTGCCGCGAAGAAACACCAGAGGTGGAGAAACGCAGATAGGGGCTGAAAGCATAGTTAGATTGCCAATCCAGCGAGCGGTTGACCCGCTGAAAGCCGACCATGTCCAACGGGGCGAAGCCGGGGTCTAACTGCTTGTAGCGCGCCGAGATATTAAGCTTGCCTGCCACTGCCGTGCCCGCCAGGGAGAGAGCGGAGTTGCCCGACTGGCTCACCGTCTGCGCCTGGGTGGAGTAGGAGACGAAGAGCGTCGGCCCGATGATGCTGATAGGGATATCGTCGCGCAGTAGCCGCAGCTCGCCGGTGGTGGTGTTCACCACAAACTGATCGCTGGTGAGGTACAATGCCCCCGCGCGCACGCGTACGGTGCCCGGTTGAATAGGGGTGTGTTGGAGCGTAAAAACCTGGGCGGTGGGCAGCATATCCATCCGCACGAAGAACGGCTCATCAGTTATCTGTTGTGCCGGGATATCCTGCGAAGCGCCGCCCGAGCTTTGCGCAGTCTGCAGATTCAAACTGTATCCGCGCGGGTCTTTCCAGTTCATATCCAAGCCGGTGATGACGCGCCCGCTGTTATTCTGCGCGGGAACCTCGATATTATAGCGCACGACAATGGTGGCATCGGTGTTGGGTATCGGGTAATCCGGCGGTAAATTGTTGAAGAATATCTGCCCGGCGGCGTAGTCAAAGGTGTAGGTGTTGCGCGGACGGAGCAAACCATTCACCACCACCTCCTCGCTCCCGGCGATTACCGGTCGATAGGTGACGTAATAAGGGCCGGCAGTGCTGCCGCCTTTGTAGTGATCTTCTTTCAGCTCCACGCCCGCACCGGTAGGATGCCCCACTAACTCCAGATAACTGAAGCCGGCCGTCAGATTCTTTGCCAGTGGATAGGTAGAACGGATAGCGTAAAGCTTGCCGCCGCCGACACCGCTGGTGGCCACTTCGTAGCTCACGGTCACCCGCACGGTAGGCGCGACGATGATGGAGGGCGCGAAGGTGAGGATGCCATTGTAGGCGTCCAGGCGATAATCGGTAGGGCTGCGCTGCTGAATACCATCAAGTAAGACGATCTCAGTGCCGGAGACCACCGGGGCGTTGGTCAGGTAATAAGGGCCGTTGATGTTCTGCCCGTAGAAGGTGTCTGTGTGTACCGGCGCTTTCAACTCACTGCTGATGGCGGTGAAGGTACCGCGCGGCAACACCGCGTCCACCTGTATCCCGCGCAACGTGCGGTTAAGCAGGACAAAGTCATTGCCGCCCAGGTTGGCCGGTATCTGCCCGATCTGCACCGTTTCGTCATGCCCGCTATAGCGCAAGCTCCAATTGCTGAAATCTTTGCGCGTGGGGTTGACATCGAACCGGGCATTCAGCTGCAGTCGGGGGAGCAAATCGCCATTCGCGCTGATACTGGAGTTCGCCGTCCACGGACTATTGGCGCCGTAATTGTAGTCATTGAAATATGATTTCGAGCCGGAGACATCGTTGTAATTATAGGAGAGCGTGCCGGAACCGGAAAGCCGCACCTGCGTGAAGGGGATATCCAGGTCATTGGTGAAGAAACCGGCGTAAGCGGGCGCCATCAAGCCCAGGCAAATGAACGCCAGCCAAGTAAAAATACCCGCGTATGATATCTGCTCGATGAACAAGTTGATCCCCGGCAACAGCATCTCATAATACGGTTAAATGGCGAGAGCAACAGTTGCAGGTCAATTATACCAAATGTAAGGGGGTATGCGGGGATGGGTGAGTTTTTAAGAAAACTACAAAGGCACGAA
>JBBRXO010000144.1:0-6040 GCA_038248345.1 Armatimonadota bacterium
GTCCTTCACCACGTGGGCGCAGGTGAGCAGGTAGCCGTCCGGCGAGACGACGAAGCCCGTGCCCGTCCACGACGGATCATCCGCGGCGTAGAGCGGGGCGATGGCCAGACAGAGCAGCAATAATAACGATAGACGTTTGAGCATAGGAACCTCCTGGGACACGCGCATTGTTTTTCTGCGTTAATTATACAACTTATGTTTGCGGTGTCAATAGGTGCGCTGGGAGCGCACGCGGCCAGCGGGGCCAATGCGGAGATTGGCGTTCCCAGGAGCCCCGTAGCTATCAGCCCGAAGGGCTCGTATGTTGCAGCCCTGGGCAGCGCCCAGGGTGGAGGGTCTCAAAAACTGCCAAGCCCTGTAAGTATTCCCTGGGCGGTGCCCAGGGCTATAACATTCCAGCTCTTCGGGCAAACAGAGGGGGCACGCTCCCAGCGTGCCCCGTTTCATTGCTCCCATTCACCAGCTACGCTAACAATCTGTATCCGGCACCACCAGCACTGCGCCGCGGTGGGCGCTGGTGACCATGCGGCTGTAGCGGCCTAGCCAGCCGGTGTTGATCTTGCACGCCGGCTTCACCCAGCTGGCGCGGCGGACGGCCAGCTCTTCGTCACTCACCTTCAGCGTGAGCGTGCGGTTGGGGATGTCGATGAGGATGGTGTCGCCGTTGCGTACCAGGCCTATCGGGCCGCCACTGGCCGCCTCGGGGCTGATGTGCCCCAGGCAGGTGCCGGCGGTGCCACCACTGAAGCGGCCGTCGGTGATGAGCGCGACCTTTTTGCCCAGCCCCTGGCCCTTGATCATACTGGTGGGGGCGAGCATCTCCGGCATGCCGGGGCCGCCGCGCGGGCCTTCGTAGCGGATCACCACCACCTGGCCGGGCAATACTTTGCGCTCTTCCAATGCCGCCAGGCATTCATCCTGCGACTCGAAGACGATGGCCTCACCCTCGAAGGTGAAGCACTCGGGGTCGACGCCCGCCGCCTTGATGACCGAGCCTTCGGGGGCCAGGTTGCCGAAGAGCACCGCCAGCCCGCCATCTACCGTGTAGGGGTCGGTCACGGTGCGGATGACGTTGCTATCCATGATCTCGGCATCGGCAATATTCTCGCCCAGCGTTTGGCCGGTCACTGTCATGGCATCCAGGTGCAGCAGGCCGGGGATTTTGCTGACTTCCTTGAGAATGGCGCTGATGCCGCCAGCGCGGTCGACATCCTCCATGTGTACGTCCATTTTGGAAGGCGAAACCTTGCAGATGCACGGTGCCTTGGCCGATATCTCATTCACGCGGGAGAGCGGGTACTCGATGCCCGCCTCATGCGCGATGGCGAAGGTGTGCAGCACGGTGTTGGTGGAGCCGCCCATGACCATATCCAGCACGAAGGCGTTGTCGAGCGAATCCTGCGTCACCAGGTCGCGCGGCTTGATATCTTTCTCGATGAGGTACATGATCTGCTTCGCCACGCGCTGCGCCAGCTCTTTGCGCCGGGGGTCAATGGCGAGGATGCTGCCGTTGCCGGGCAGGGCCAGGCCGATGGCCTCCAGCAGGCAGTTCATGCTGTTAGCGGTGAACATCCCCGAGCAGGAGCCGCAACCGGGGCAGCAGCTGTCTTCCAGCGCCTTCAGCCCGGCGTCATCCAGCTCGCCCGCCTGGTATTGGCCCACGCCCTCGAAGATGGAGATAAGGTCGCCGCTGGTGCCGTCCGGCTTGATACCGGCCTTCATCGGGCCGCCGGTGAGGAAGATGGTGGGGACGTTGATGCGCAGCGAGGCCATCACCATACCGGGGGTGATTTTGTCGCAGTTGGGGATGCAGATGAGCGCGTCGAAGCAGTGCGCCATCGTCATGGTCTCCACCGCGTCGGCGATCAACTCGCGGCTGGGCAATGAGTAGCGCATGCCCACGTGCCCCATGGCGATGCCGTCATCCACCGCGATGGTGTTGAACTCAAAAGGCACCCCGCCCGCCGCACGCACGGCATCCTTCACCATCTCGGCGAATTTGTTCAGGTGGATATGCCCAGGCACGATATCCGTGTAAGAATTGGCAATGCCAATGAACGGCTTGCCCATATCCGCATCGGTAACCCCGCAAGCCTTCAACAGCCCGCGATGCCCGGCTCTTTCGTAACCTTTTTTAATTGTGTCAGAACGCATTTGATACTCCTTATTAGTCGCTAGTCGCTAGTCGCTGGTCGCTAGTCGCTGATCATAGGTCAAAAAAATGACTCGTGACTAGCGACTCGTGACTCCCCGTACTAGTGGCGGAAATGCCTGACCCCCGTAAACACCATGGCGATGCCGTGTTTGTTGCAGGCTTCGATCACGTCGTTGTCTTTGATGCTGCCGCCGGGCTGGATGATGGCGGTGATGCCGGCTTTGGCGGCCACCGCGATGTTATCCGCGAAGGGGAAGAAGGCGTCGGAGGCCAGCACCGCGCCCTGCGAGCGTGCGCCCGCTTTATCGGCGGCTATTTTGTTGGCGTCCACGCGCGAGTATACCCCGCCGCCGATGCCCACTGTGTGGGTGCCATTGGCGTAGACGATGGCGTTGGACTTGGTGGATTTGCACACGCGCCAGGCGAAGCTAAGCGCCGCCAGTTGCGCGTCGGTGGGGGCGACATCGGTCACCACCGTCAGTTTGTCGGCGTCCAATTTGGCATCGGGCTCCTGCACCACGAAGCCACCGGTGACGCGCTTGAAGTCATAGGCGTCAGTAGCGTAGATATCGGGCACCACCACCAGACGCAGGTTCTTCTTCGCCGCCAGCTGTTCGCGGGCTTCCGCAGTGAAACCGGGCGCGAGGATGCACTCGAGGAAGCCGTATTGGGCCATCCCCTCCAGCATCACTTTCGCGGTGTCGCCGTCAACCTCGCGGTTGAAGCCCACAATGCCGCCGAAAGCGGAGAGCGGGTCGCACTCCAGCGCGCGGGAGTAGGCCGTCGCCAGCACGTCGTCGCTCGCCACGCCGCACGGGCTGGTGTGCTTCACGATATAGGCGGTGGGAGCGGTGAAGTCGCGCACGCCGGAGAGCACCGCCTCCAGATCGAGGTAGTTATTAAAGGACAGCTCTTTGCCCTGCAGCACCTGCGCGGATGCCAGCCCGTAGGGGGCAGCGCCGAGGGTGCCGTAGAAAGCGGCCGCCTGGTGCGGGTTCTCGCCGTAGCGCACCTGCTGCACCTTGGCGCCGCGGACGCTCACCACCGTGGGCATACCCGCTTCCTTGAGCATATTTACCCGCAGCCAGGTAGATATCGCCGTGTCGTAGCCGCTGGTGAGGGTATAGGCCGCCACCGCCAACTCCGCGCGTGTCTGGTCGCTCACCGCGCCGTCGCTGGCGCGCATCTCATCCAGCACCTTGCCGTAATGCGCCGGATCGGTGACAATGGCGACGCTGCGGTAGTTCTTCGCCGCGGAGCGCACCATGCTGGGGCCGCCGATGTCGATATTCTCAATGGCATCCTCCAGCGTCACGCCGTCCTGCGCCACGGTGGCCTCGAAGGGGTAGAGATTCACCACCACCATATCGATCATGCTGATGCCGTGCTCCGCCGCCAGCGCCATATGCTCCGGGTTGTCGCGCAGCGCCAGCAGCCCGCCGTGTACCTTCGGGTGCAGCGTCTTTACGCGCCCATTCATCATCTCCGGGAAGCCAGTATAATCAGAAATATCGCGCACCGGCACCCCCGCCGCGGCAATCGCCTTCTTCGTGCCACCGGTAGAGATAAACTCCACCCCCAGCGCATGCAACCCGCGTACAAATTCATCCAGCCCGGTCTTATCCGAGACGCTAACTAACGCCAGTTTCACTTTAGTCATCACATACCCCCCAAAAACAGTTATTATAGTATGTAATTCACCCGCACGGGGGCGTTTTCCTTTTTTTGAAAGAACAATCATGCGGCCCCCCTGGGTACGCAGGCGTCCCGCCTGCCCGTAGCATGGGCATCACGAAGATCATGAGGCTCTCGAATGATGGCCATGAGCACGGGGTTGCAATTCCTCGCACCACTCCCTGAAGGAGGTGGCTAACAACGGCAAGCACCCTGAAGGGCGCTATCATCCATTTCAGAAAAGTCCGCTAAGGCGGACGATTGGCGCGCAGCGCCCTGCAGCCGGGATTTTAATCCCAGCGAGAAGTGGTTTTTACTCTGTAGCCCCCTGGGAACGCCAATCTCCGCATTGGCCCGTCCCGTCCGGTCGAAAGGTGAGGCTTGCGAAGAAGTTTATTGCATCTCGATCTTTTTCTCGCGAATCGCAATTCTCATGAATCATATTCTGCCCTGTCAACAAATACCGCAATTTCACGAGCAGAAACTATTTCATCAAGTTCCTTTAGAGCATTCCAATCAATTATCTTATTGGCGTCAACAGCATCCAGTAATATCCCCGGTCGTATCCACTCACTATTCCATATCGGTTCACTCTTTCCTCGTACCAGACGACAAAGCGGTTCATCAAAGTCAATAGCCTGATCGAACGGAAAACTTATTCTTTGAAGCCAAATATCCATATGACCAGTATTCGGAATCAGTCGAAACTTCTTCTTAGTCATCTCAATAACTCTTATTCTTTCGTCCGTCGTATCAATAAAACTACATAATTTGCTCAAAATTGCCGCACAAATAGGATAGGTCTTGGGGTTGTGATAAGCTATATCAACCACAATGCTAATAAGAGGCTTTGTCTGGTCACACACTGAAAGCTTAAGAATTCTCTTATGATAGGTATTCAGAGCCACAATCAAACTGCCTGAATTTGGGTATTCGAGGCTATGACTGTGAATTATAAGCAAATGCTTTTGCAGACTCTTGTCTGATTGCTTCTGACATAACCACTTTAGCTTATCGTCTTTGATAGATGAGGTGATCACACGGTTACTTATACTGGTTTTTAGAGGATTCAACTTGAGTCCAAGGTCTATCATGACCTCAGTAAGGCACTTTAGTATCCTATCGCCGTCTTGCGAATTGTTCACAAATATCCGGTAATCATCACGATATCGTAATATGCAGTAGTCCACTATTTTCAAACAGGCAATCTTCTCGGAAAGCTTATTGTCTGCGTACCCAAGTACCATTTCAGCAATGAAATCCATCAGCACTGTTCCTTGGGGAATGCCGTTAGTTTGCCCATTACGCATGTCTTGGATATGATTGTCAATAGTGTTCCCTATATTATTCTTTTCGGTTCGTTCTCTTTTTGCAACAGTTTTTGTGTGGAGTGCCCATGCAATAGAGTGGGTGTAAATAGAGCCATAACAGTCTGTAATATCGGTGTGTATTATAAACTCGAATTCAAGGGATAATTCAACAGATTTCTGCTCAATACGATACCACCAATTCGTAATCTGCTCTGCTTTGTCTTTTTCATCCGTTAATGATATAATAGGAAGACTAAGGCATTTTACCTTATCATCCTGTGCAAATTCAGCAAACCGACTGATGATAGATTCCCATTTATCAGCGTTAGTGATTTGGGTGACCAAAGATACGTATAGTGCAGGATGTATTAACTGAAAAGGTCTCCATGCATGTCTGCCGTCTTTATTGTTCAATATCATGTGATTCACGTTTTCAGAATCACGGGGCTTGTTTGAAGAATAATTGGAAAGCAAATTTCCATTTAGGACTTTGACGATGCCAGCAATGAGATCATTGAACTGAAAATACGGAGGCAGCTCGATGGTACAGTAACTCTCTTGCTTTAGAAAAAACGATCGAGCGTCTTCGTGATTTAGTTCTATTATCGAACGACTTCTCATTTATTGTTTTCCTCCACTCATACCCTATTCACCCACATCACCTAATCCCCAAGGTGGTGCCTACCCGATTCCACCACCCCTTCAGGGTGGAATACCTGATTCGATGCCATACCCAGGGTTTGCACCCTGGGCTAAATTCCGTCACCCCTTCGGGGTGGTAGCCGCTCACCCCGCCCGCCCCAGCTCCCACTCCGCTCTACTGCGCTGGTAAAACTCCTTATCGTAGTAGCCCCTTCTTATTAGGAGTATTTCTTTTTAATGTACTCGGCAGTGCTTGTGA
>JBBRXO010000145.1:0-5971 GCA_038248345.1 Armatimonadota bacterium
CAATCTGGAGATCAGCCGCCAACGTGCCGAATCAGTTGCCGCAGCCCTGCGCTCCCGTGGCATCACCATCACCGTTGTAGACGGACTGGGAAGCGCCAGTCCCATCGCCGACAACGCCACCGCCGACGGCCGCGACCGCAATCGACGTGTTGAGGTGTGGATGGAATGAGGTAATAATTGGACTGTGGGCGTAGCCTTATAGCATGGACGTCCCGCCCATAAAAACGAGCAGATAGAGGAAGTTATCATCGAATTGAATAGCGCCCTTCAGAACGAAACAGCCTATATTTTCGACCGGATGGGACAGTCCCAGCCGGGTACTAAAAACGAAAACAGGTGCGAATATGGTGGGATGGGCTATTAATATACCGGGTACTATGCGCGAGGACAGTCCCAATATTAGCGCCCTTGTTAAGGTAAATGGGGGCACATGACTCATGTACCCCCTTTCTTTCTCTCTCTCTGTGTTCTCTGTGCCTCTGTGTTTAATTACCCCTACTTCACGCTCACACAACGGAAACCAAGGTCATCGGCACGCTCATCTCCAGCCTGGTAGTAACGCGCGGTACCGCGTAAATCGGTAATTGCTGTTGCACGGAAGGAACCGCCGCGGCGGCTGTGGCGGCTTGCGGTTACGGGGTCAGCATCCACACACCATTCGGCGACGTTGCCGCCCATATCACGAATTCCATAGCCACTCACATCCCCGGTAGTACTGCCTGCCGGAACGGAGTTGGTACCTTGGATCGCGGGCAAATCTCTCTTTCCGGCACCCCATGGGTAGATGGCGCTTGCCGGTCCACGCGCGGCTTTCTCCCACTGTGCTTCGTTGGGAAGGCTGGTATTTGCCCAGGCGCAATAGGCAACCGCATCATCCCAGCTGACACCAGTTACCGGGTTGTCATGCTCGCCAGTCGGCTCCGGGCGACCAGTGATTCGGCAAAACTTACGATATTGCCCTACCGTAACTTCGTATTTATAAATCCAGTACCCGTCTATGATCACCGATGTTGTATTTGCTTCATTCACCGTCAGCGCTGGCAATTTCAATTGCTGTTCCTGCTTCCCGCTCAACCCCAGTTGTGCGGTACCGGCAGGAATAAATACCATCTCCGCGTCATCCACTGAATTACGTTTCTCCTGCATGTTCGCAGGTATTATTGTAGGCACGCCTGCGGGGTTCGACAGCTTCGCGCCTATAAAGATGCCGGCAAAGACCACTACCGCCAGCAAAGGAAGCCAAATATAGGGTTTGGTTTTCATGATAGCCATCTTACGCGGTTTAGCCGCTATTTGCTGAACGACAACATCCTCCGCAGGGGTATGTAATTGTCCGTCAACCAGGGTGATGCGTCCCTTACTCACCCAAGCACGCAAGGTGTGCTCCAGCACCACCGGCAACCCGTCACTGGTTGCGTAGAGCTCCTGCATATCCTCTACATCCATCTCGCTCAAGCCCAGTTCGTGCAGATATTCGGCGAACTCTTCCCGGGAGAATGGGTTCAACTGCAATAGTCGCACCATATCAGTCGGATATTCACGTAATAGTTGCCGGGAACAATCAGGGTCAAAGCCCGCAATCAACCGCAGCCCATGGTCGGGCAGGCGCTGCAGCCGGGCTAATGCCGTTAAGGAATCAGTATCGGCCAGGTGCAGGTTATGCACCAGCGCCACCGATACTCCCTGACGTAGTACAGTCTGCGCTACACCTAGCAAGCCCTCGGCAATCTGCGCTTTATCTACTGGAATAGCTACTACCGCCCGGTTGTTAGCAGCTAAACGGGGAAATACCTGGGTAATCCACGGATATTGCTGAATGGTCGGCGTTAAATCCATGCGAATCCGCTCCTGGGATGATGAACGCATGAACTCCAACAACAACGAAATTAGCGTTGAGTAAGCGCATTCACGCTCGCTGGGGCGGCAAATCACCTCGGCACGGGTGATATCATGCCCGTGAAAGAGATGCCGAAAACTATGAATCAGCCAGGTTTTACCGACATCTGGCGGCCCCACGAGGAAAATCGTCTGTGCTTTCACACGGGAGAAATCCAGGTGGCGCAACACCGTCTCCACAATGCCACTGCGAGAGAAGTTACGCAACGCCCGCATACGGCTCTCCAGCAGTTCCAGCGACGACGCCGGATGTTGCACGTTTTCGCTGATATAATCATCCGATAACCGCGCCAGTGCTGTCTCCATCTCCATGATAGCGGGCATTATTGCTTCGCCGCCGAGTATCTGGCGGATATAGCACTTTATCTGTGGCTTCAGCACCCGGCCATCGCGCAGCTGTAGTGGATTGGCGGCGATCTCATGCCGAAGTTGCGCAAGCAGCGCCTCGGTAATCTGCGCCGTCACCTGCGGAAGCCAGACATAGAAGATGCGCCCCGCGCCACGTATCAGATCAGCATCAGCGGGGAGCGTCTCGCGCAGGCGGCGTGCCAGTTTGCGCAGTAACTCCTCCCCGGTTTCATGGCCGTGATCCTGCAACACCTCATCAAACCGCGTCACCTCAATAGCGATAAAACCGCCGGAACACGGGAAAGCTCCCTCGACAAACTCGCGCAGCCACCCCCGCACATGAGGTAGCATAGTCGTAGGGTCTTTCTGCAACTCCAGACGCAACACTTCATTCGGTCTTTTCTTCCCGAATTCCGCCTCGTCCCCATTTTTAATTTTGCCTCGGCTTGTATGCATTTGTCCGTTCATCATAGGTGCTACAAATCCGCATTTTTACTTTCTACTTAAATACCAACTATTATGGTACGCTCCTTTTGTGTGGTCTTGTTGCATTCTCTGTTAGCTTAGTGTAAGTAGTGTTGAAATGGGTACATGTTATGCTATAATTGGCAAAGAATTCGTGTAGGAGTACAATAATGTCAAGTTTTCCCCGCACCCTGGTTGGGGGCGTTTCTTTATCTCGGTTGATCATTGGATCTAACTGGCTACTCGGATATAGCCATTGCACACCAGCGAAGGATACCTACATCAAAGAGGTTATCCGCGACCGCAAGCATATCGCCAAAATCCTCGAAGTATTCTTCCGCGCCGGGGTGGACACCATCATGGTTCCCTTAGATAACGAGCCGATTCGAGATGCTATGCGCGATGCCGAAGATCGCACGGGGGTGAAAGGCATTATCATCTCCACGCCCAGCCTCCCCATTACACCAGAGACGCCCACACAGGGTTTTGATATGGGCGAAGTAGAGCGCGTCCTCGATGCTGTTCAGGCACAGGGTGCGACCTTCTGTATGCCGCACCAAAGCACCACCGATGCCCTCACCGACCGTTGCTCACATACGATTCGCCGCATGTCTGAGATCACCGAACTGATCCGCGCCCGCGGCATGCACCCGGGCCTCAGCACCCACATGCCCGAGGCGATCGTCTACGCCGACGAGAGTAAGCTTGATGTGGACACATATATCAGCATGTACAACTCCGCCGGTTTCCTCATGCAACTGGAGGTAGACTGGACGGCGAAGATCATCCGCGAGGCGCAAAAACCGGTGATGACCATCAAGCCCCTCGCCGCCGGCCAACTCCGTCCCTTCCAGGCCCTCAACTTCGTCTGGAACACCATCCGCCCGTGTGATATGGTTACCATCGGCACCATGAGCCCCGACGAAGCCCAGGAAGTAATCGATATGTCGCTGGGCATCCTGGAAAATCAGCCGATAGAGATTAAACTGCAGGAGACGCGGTCGAAGGCTTCGGTGAAGCCGGTGGGGTGAATGAGTCTTGGCAGGAATTTCCTGGTACCATGCCGAATAAAGCATTAGAAATAACTGCATGCCATGGGATGGGATGAATAGCAATGCCAGATTCACAACTAGAACTACCGGTGCCCGCGCATCGTAATAGCCAATTATTCGCTGATTATTACCTGAACGAAATTCTGCCCGCCCGGCCCGGGTGGGCAGAGTTGGCGGTGCCGGCGGAGCCGGTACTGGTGGAGATCGCTGAGATATTCCAGCGCTACACCCCCAGCGACAATGAACGGCAGACCGAGGAAAATCTGGTCATCCCCGTGCTCCGTGCCCTCGGACATTCCTTTGAGGTGCAGGCACCCCTGAAAACTCCCGATGGTACCAAGGTGCCGGACTATCTCTTCTACCAGGACAATGCGGCACAGGTAGCGCATAAGAATCAGGTACTTACCGAGACTGTGGGCAAAGAAGGCGCTTTCGCCATCGGCGATGCCAAATATTGGAACCGCCCGCTGGATATCCTCATAAAAAAGCCGGGCGCGGATTCGCTATCGAATAAGAACCCTAACTTCCAGATTTACTATTACATGCTGCATAGCGGGGTAGAGTGGGGCATCCTCACCAACGGCAAACTCTGGCGGATCTATCACCGCGACACCGCCTACAAACTGGACTTCTTCTATGAGGTAGACCTGGAAGAGCTGGTAAAAGCCGGTGATAAAGAGCGCTTCCTCTATTTCTACACCTTCTTCCGGCGCGCGGCCTTTGATCCCGGCACGTTATCCCTCGCTGATATTCTGCGTGCCAGTATCGACTACGCCCAGGGTGTCAGCGAATCACTGAAACTGCAGGTCTATGACGCCCTGCGGCACCTGGCACAGGGGTTCCTGGACTACCCCAGCAACGGACTGGCCACCACGCCAGATACACTAATCGACGTCTACGATTCCGCGCTGATCATGCTCTACCGCCTCATCTTCATCCTCTACGCCGAGGCGCGTGAGCTACTACCATTGCGCGAAAGTAAACAATATCGCGAATACTATAGCTTGCTGGCTATTAAACAAGGAGTTGCGGAAGGTAGGGAGATGCTGCCCACCAGTGTCACGCTGTGGCCGCGTCTCAAGGAGCTTTTCGGGGCTATTAACCTGGGTAGCCCGCCCTTGAAAGTGGCCACCTTCAATGGTGGGCTGTTTGATCCGGGTAAACATCCACTGTTGGAGCGTTACTCCGTCGGTGACGCTCATCTGCAGCAGGCCATCGACATGCTGGCGCGGGTAGACGGCCACTTCATCGACTATCGCGACCTCAGCGTGCGCCATATGGGTACCATCTACGAGGGATTGCTGGAGTTCAGATTACTCCCCTGCGAGCCTGCCGATGGCTGGACAATTGACCTTATCAATGATAAAGGCGAGCGCAAAACCAGCGGTTCCTACTACACGCCAGATGATGTCGTCAAATATATCGTTAAACACGCCGTTGATCCGCTACTGCAGCGCGCGCTGGCGGGCAAAAGCGCCGATGCGGAGAAACTGCAGGCCATCCTGGGTATCAATGTACTCGACCCCGCCATGGGTAGCGGCCATTTCCTGGTGGAGGCTACCGAGTATATCGCCAGCTATCTGGTTGACCTCGGCATCACCCCCGAGGGAAAGACAGCTATCGAAGCCGATCTGGATTACTGGAAACGGCGGGTGGTGCAGTCGTGCATCTACGGCGTCGATCTTAACCCACTGGCGGTGGAGCTGGCCAAGCTCTCGCTCTGGATCATCACCGTGGCGAAGGATCGTCCGCTCTCCTTCCTCGACCACCACCTGCGCCCGGGTAATTCACTGGTGGGGGCACGGCTGGAGAACCTCCATATGGGGGTGCTGAAAAAGAAAAATGGCAAGAAAAATGGCGCAAAGAACGGTGAGAGCAATGGCCAGATCTCTTTGCTGGGCGACGATGACTTCACCCAGCATATTAACCGAGCCGTGCAAAGCATGTGGCTGATCGAGAATAATGAGGCGATAGAGGTTGGCCAGGTGAAAGACCAGGAAAAGGCCTACCATGAGTTGCGCACGGTTTTCCTGCAGAAATATACCCACCTGCTCAATCTGGTCACCGCTACTAATTTCGGCATTAAGGTGGATATTGGCCTGCGCCAGGAGCTGGTAGACTATCTGAAAAAAAATAACGCCGGGAGCTTCCCCACCTATGATAAACTGCTGGAGCAAGCGGAAGAGATCGCCGCACGCGAATTTTTCTTC
>JBBRXO010000146.1:0-5867 GCA_038248345.1 Armatimonadota bacterium
CGCCGTGAGGAGATGGAAATTCAGATCGCTCCCGGCCCCCGTCTGGGCGATATCGCCATCAACCTGGAGAACGTCAGCAAAGCCTACGGCGACCGCTTGCTCATTGATGACTTCTCGCTGATCATCCCCCCCGGCAGCATCGTCGGCGTCATCGGACCGAACGGCGCGGGCAAGTCCACCATGTTGAAGATGATCACCGGCGCAGAAGAGCCGGACTCCGGCAAGGTTATCATCGGACAGACAGTAGAGTTGGCCTACGTGGACCAGAGCCGCGAGACGCTGGACGGTGAGAAGTCAGTGTGGGAAGAGATATCCGGCGGCCTGGATAACATGACGCTGGGCAAACGCAGCATGAACAGCCGCGCCTACGTCAGCAGCTTCAACTTCAACGGCAGCGACCAGCAGAAGCAGGTGAAGAACCTCTCCGGCGGCGAACGCAACCGCGTACACCTGGCAAAGATGCTCTGCAAGGGGGCCAACGTTATCCTCCTCGACGAGCCGACCAACGACCTTGATGTTAACACGCTGCGTGCGCTGGAGGAGGCGATAGAGAACTTCGCCGGGTGCGCCGTCGTCGTCAGCCACGATCGCTGGTTCCTCGACCGCATCGCCACCAACATACTCGCCTTCGAGGAAGACGGCACCATCCGTTGGTCAGAGGGCAACTTCAGCGACTACGAAGAAGAGCGCCACAAACGCCTGGGCACCGCCGCCGACACCCCTCATCGTATCAAGTATCGGGGACTATCGCACTAGGCTTTTTTTCAACACAGAGGCACAGAGGGCACGGAGAGGGTTCTTCGTGCCTTCGTCGTAGCATGGGCGTCTCCCTGGGAGCGCAGGCGTCCTGCCTGCCCTTTGTCGTAAGGGAAACTGCTTTCCGCACAATCATATGCAAAAGCCACCCTTTTGTGGGAATTTTTGCGTATGATTGTGCGGTCATTGCCCTATGCCTAGCGGAACCGCGCTAAGGCCTGGTATCCTTCCAGACAATGCTGTTTTGGCAACATTACAAATACGCGCCACGGCGGGCGCGGGCTACAGAATGACCCCGCTCTCATGGGCGGGACGCCCATGCCACGAGGGGCAGGCGGGACGCCTGCGCTCCCAGGGAGACGCTCATGCTACGATTCCTTTATCCCAGCTGCTCCAACAGCGTCCCACCTTGCAGCGCCGGCAGTTGCGACTCCAGGCTGGGGCGGGAGCCGGTGTAGAGGATGCCGATGGGGATATGCTCGCCCCACTGCAGGGCCAGCTCCAGCGCGGCGCGTTTGTCGCGGGGGTCGTGGGCGGGGTCAATCGGCTGCACGTGCTCCTTGTACCATTGGTAGGTGTTCACCTTGTTGAAGGAGACGCAGGGCTGCAGGATATCAAGCAGGGCGAAACCGCCGGGGTGGTGCAGGGCGGCGAGCATCATGCTCTTCAGGTGCTCGAAATCACCGCTGAAGGAACGGGCGACGAACGACGCCTCCTCCACAATAGCCAACGCCAGCGGATTGAAGGGCATGTTAAGCGACCCGTGCGTCTGGACTTTGGTGACGAAGCCGAGGTCGCTGGTGGGGGATGCCTGGCCTTTGGTGAGGGCATAGACCTGGTTATTATGTACAAAGGCCACCACGCCGATGTTGCGGCGCACGGCAGTGATGAAGTGGTTGCCGCCCTCGCCGTACATATCGCCATCGCCGCTGGTGACCACCACTTTCAGCCGGTGATTCGCCAGCTTGATACCGGTGGCGGCGGGCAACGCGCGCCCGTGCAGGCCGTTGTAGATATTCACCGGAGGCGTGACGTAGTGCGGGAATTTGGCCGCCTGCCCGATGCCAGAGACGAGGACGAGGTCATCCGGCGCGAGGCCGGATTCAGCGATAGCGGCGTTGAAGGCTTTCAATATAGCGTAGTTGCCGCACCCCGGGCACCAGGCTGGTTGCTTGTCAGCGTTTGTCAGGCAGATCATCATTTACCTCCCAATATGGCATCGACGATGAAGTCGGCGGTGAAGGCCAAGCCGTCGTAGCGGTGGATATGCGGGCATTTTTCAATCAACCCCTGCTCGCGCAACAGCGCGGCGAATTGCCCGGTGGCGTTGCCCTCAATGGTGATATGCTGCTTGAATCCCGCCAGCATATTCGCCACTGCCGGCAGGTTCAACGGCCAGAGTTGCGTGAAATGCAGCATCCCGTAGCTGTGCGCAGAGTCATTGAGCCGATCCACCGCCTCCAGCGCCGCTCCATAGGTAGAACCCCAGATGATGAGCAGGTTCTCCGCATCGGGCGGGCCGTAGTACTCCGGCGGCAACGCCGTTTCCGCTATCGCCACCTCTTTGCGCAGCCGTTTATCGTACTGTTCCATATGGATCGCAAAATCTTCCGAAAGGTGCCCGGCGCTGTCATGTTCGTCGCTATCCATCACCACCCGCGCTGCCCCGCCGGGGATAGCCCGCGGCGAGACGCCGTCCGGGGTGACAGCATATCGCAGATAGTCGGCAGATGCATCCGCGAGAATATGCCGGTTGATGGGAGGCGCGTCCGCATCCAGCGCTGGGATATTCTGCTCCATATCCTGCAAGTATTGGTCGGTGAGAAAGAGCACCGGCGTCTGGTAGCGGTGGGCCACCTCCAGTGCCTGGCGCGTCAGCGCGAAGCACTGCTCTACACTACCGGGCGCGAAGATGGCGCGCGGGAATTCCCCGTGTCCGCCGTGCAACGCGAATTGCAGATCGCTCTGCGCGGTGCGCGTGGGCATACCAGTGGCGGGGCCGGGGCGCTGCGCCAGCACGATAAAAGCGGGCAGCTCCAGCATACCGGCATTGGACAGCCCCTCCACCATCAGTGCGAAGCCGCCGCCGCTGGTGGTGGTGAGCGCAGGCACCCCGGCGTAGGTGGCGCCACAGACCATGTTGATGGCGGCGATCTCATCCTCCGCCTGTTCTACCACCATGTGATATTTATCTGCCAGGGCAGCCAGCGCCGCCAGCGTCGCGGTGCTGGGGGACATCGGGTAGCTACAGACAACCTTCACCCCCGCCGTCGCTGCGCCCAGTGCAATAGCCGAGGCTCCGCTGGTGATGCTCTTCGGAGCGTTTGTAGGGCGCGGGGCGGCGATCTTTTTCATCACCTCCGCATGGTTGATTCCTGCCCAGGCGGCGGCCAGGTTGGCGTTGATGATCTCGTTATCCTTATGGGCGAACTCCTCGCGAATGTAGTCCAGCAAAGCTTGCGTATCATAACCGAGGAGCGCGAAGAGCAGGCCAGTGGCAACGGTATTAGCCATCAAAGTAGAACCCCCGCTCTCGCGGGCGATTTTGGTGAAGGGCACGGCGATAGATTTGTCGTCATTCTCCGCGTCCAATAGGATGATGCCGTCAGGCACCATCTCTCCCTGGAGCACATCGCGCCCGACAGTGGTAAATGATACCAGCAAGTCGGCCTTATCACACCCACTGGTAAGCTCGGAATCGCCGAGGCGAAGGTCAACCCAGTTCAAACCGCCACGAATCCGTGACATGTAGCTTTGGGTGGATAACACATGCACGCCCAGCTTCGACAGTGCTCCGGCCAGCAGACTGCCGGTAGTTTGCAACCCTTGTCCAGCTTCCCCAGCGATACGAATTAACAAGTCCATAACACCTCCCCCAGCACAATAATTGCTATGTTAGTAATATACTACATTTGTGGCATTAATGGAGTAGATAATGTGGCGCCAGATGACCAATTCATGATGCCAGCGCAAAAAAAATCAGGCCCAGCATTAACTGCCGGGCCTGAAGTCCATTCGTTTATTGGAAAGACAATTGGATTGTTATCTTACCGGTTTGCCATTGATCGTCTTTATTCCCGCTTTGCTGACTATCGCTATTACATAGCGATAGTCAGGAACGACATTTACGTCTGCCTTGGTGACCGGTACCACTTCAATATTTCCCTGGGCATCTAATCTATAGCTGACGGAAAGTTCGCTACTCTGCGCGGTAGTGAAGATAGCAACTTGCGTAGTTTCATCAAAATCCGGCATCTTATCGTTGTTTTTTAATGCTGCCCAGAAGGATGAAAAAACCTGCTTCCTCACGAAGAAAGGAGGAGCTGTTGTCATTATAAGCTGATCTTTACTTGATCCACTATAGTCTGACACAGGGGTCTGCACTCCGAAACGCGGGATTGCCCTTCCGTTGATGCTCTTTGCACCTTCCATGTTAATTACCGATATTACATAACGGAACCCTGGTTGCATATCTCTAGACTGGTTTGTCATCACAATGATATTGCCTTTTTCATCCAAGGTAAAAGTCGGCGCCAGTTGACTACCGGGAGTGATGGAAACAATAACCCCCTGCTTCTGGAAGTCCACTGTCGGCATATTTTCGGCAATATTCCAATTCCTCCACAGATCATTCAGTTGGGTGGCAACGATAATGACATCTGGTAGGGGGGCGGCAAGCAGTCCCATATCTTGATTCCCTTTAGAACCTGATATTTGTGCGCTAGGGGTCAGTCTCTTAATGTATGGAATTGGTTTATCACCAATCGTTTTTACCCCTTCGCGATTGAGGACAGCGATAACATAACGGAAGCCAGGCACCGGCTCAAAGTCTAAACTTCTGGTGCTGCTAATCGAGATGTTGCCGGTGCCATCCAGCTTATAAATGGTGCTAAAATCACCACTGGTGGAGGTAGAAACAACGACGATCTTCTTCTCGAAATCTATGTCATTGGGAAGCTTGTCAGCAATATCCCATTTTTTAGCTAAATTGCTCAACCCAGCAGCGTCTATGATAAAGGCGGGGGCTGATCCCAACATCGTCTCATCATCAAGAGTACCCTTGACGAGAAGTGAGGGTGTCTGTGGTCCGATATACGGAATATCCTTGCCGAAGATGCTCTTGGCGCCGACACTACTAACTACTGCGATTGTGTAATGGAAACCAGGCGAATCATCTGTTGTCATTGTACCCTGTACGCCGATATTCCCGGCAGAATCGATGAAATATGCCGGTTCCGCTACGCCACCCGCTACTGCAACAATCAAAACCATCTGCTTCTTAAAGTCCACAGCGGGCATTTTGTTCGTGATTTTCCATTTTGCCCAGAGATCCTGTAACGATTTATCATCCAATATGTATTTGGGAGCATCTGCCATTAATGCAGCATCATCAACCGTTCCACTTATCTCTGTAACAGCAATCAACTCAGTTTTAACTAGTGGGATTTTTTTGATTTGCGGTACTGGTTTCTTGTTATAAGTTTTAATCCCCTCTCGGACTACTGTGGACAAAGCATAACGGAAACCAGCTGGTCTTGGAATATTCGGATCCTGCGGCATACCTGGCATTCCGAATAAATCACCTTTGCCGAAAAGGCTGAAAAACACAAGAGCCTGCGGTTCTTGAGTAACAGTAACGAGTACTATCATTTTGGTGAAGTCAATAACTGGCTTAGGGGTGGTGAGTTTCCATTTCATCCAGAGCGCCTGCAAACCAGCATTGTCAGCGATAAACTCCGGAGAATTTACCATCAACGATGGATCAGCTACAGAGCCGGTGAACTGCTGCACTGGCTTAACATCTAAAGGAATGGCTGGTCCTGGATCACCTGGACCACCGAAGCCGCCTGGGCCACCGAAGCCCCCCTGCGACAGGCCCGCTGTGCTTAAAGCAAACAGCGCGCAAACTACGACAATCAAATGTGAAAACCTCATGGTATTCCTCCTTTAATGCTAATACGTATTTGATTAGCAAAAAGTTCCATCGAACTCTTATTAACTATACCATGAAGGTATTTAGTGTGCAACTGCCGAAATCAAATATTTATGTGTAATGAACCTGAGCATAGCCCGGCACGACTGCATGCACCGTGGCGGATGGAATATATCTC
>JBBRXO010000147.1:0-5866 GCA_038248345.1 Armatimonadota bacterium
AGCCTGGATGCCACCAATGTCACCGCCGTACTCGATTTGATCTTCAAGCTCTGCGCGGAGAATGAGACAACACTGGTGGCAGTGTCGCATGACACTAGTATCGCCACGCGCTTCACCCGCACGGTGGACGCGGGGTGCTGGTTGCACAGCCGGGAGGTGAGCCATGTCTGACTTCAAACTCGCATTCACCTATTTACGCACGCACCTGCTGGTGACTATACTCACCGTGCTCTCGGTGGCGTTGGGGCTGGGGCTGGCCACGGTGGTGCTCATCCTCTCGCGGCAGACGCAGGACACGCTCAAACAGGAGACGCAATACTGGGATATCGTGGTGGGGGCCAAGGGCAGCCAGTTGCAGCTCATTCTCAACAGCCTCTACTATCTGGACGCCCCGACGGGGAATATCTCCACTGATGTCTGGGATCACCTGCGCGCTAACCCGGGCATCGGCGATATCGTGCCGGTGAGCATCGGCGATAACTACTACGGCGCGCCCATCATCGGCACCACGCCGGAGTTCTTCACCGTGCGCTCACAGAGCGGCGCGCTGGCCAGCGGGCGGATGTTCGACAAGACCATGGAGGTCGTGGTAGGAGCGGAGGTGGCGGAACGGCAGCATCTCACCCTGGGCATGCAAGTAGTCGGTAGCCACGGCTGGGTAGGCGGCGGCGACGAACATTCCGAATCCCCCTACACGGTAGTGGGCATATTGCAACGCACCGGGGCCAGTATGGATCGCGCCCTCTACGCCGATTATCGCTCAGTATGGGAGGTACATGAGGGCCACGAACATGCAGCAGGAGCAGATCATGACGAAGCGGACGCTCATATGCATGAACATGAACATGAGCATGAGCATGGTCAGGAGATCACCGCGCTGCTGGTACGGCTGAAGCAGGAAGGCCGCCGCTATCAATTGGCGGACGATATCAACAAAAAAGAGAACGCCATGGCTACGATACCGGTAGACCAGGTGGATCAACTGGTGAAGACCTTCATCAGTCCACTGCAGGGGTTACTTTTGCTGGTGGCGTGGCTGGTGGTGCTGGTGGCGGCGCTCTCCATCCTCATCAGCCTGTATCTGTCGCTGCATCAGCGGCGGCGCGACCTGGCGGTGTTGCGCGCATTGGGGGCCACGCGGGTGGATATCTTCCGCATGATCATCATCGAGGCGGCAGTACTCACTGCGCTGGGCATCATCAGCGGCTGGCTGCTGGGCCATGGCACGGTGGCGCTGCTCTCTGGCTACATTATGGCGAAATATGGCATCGCCCCGCAAGCCTGGCAACTGCTGACGGTAGAGTCATACATCGGCGGCGCCGTCTGGTTATTGGGCATCCTGGCGGGTATATTACCGGCAGTAGTTGCGTATCGGCTACCCGTGGCGGAGACATTAATAGCGGAGTAAGAAAATGGCATTAACAGTACAACAGAAACGCCGACGTGATTTGACTATCGTCGCGGCGACGATCATTCTGGTGATAATAGCTACTGCGGGGAAAGCAACTTGGAGCTATATCTTCAAACCCAGCTTCCCCGGATATGCGGACGTAGCTCCTACAGGGAGCTACGTCCCGCTAGACTGGAAGCAACTGGCGGCAGGCGATTGGCCGATGAACGAAAAACCGCTTATACCAGACTCGGTGAAACTGTTGGATGGCAAACCGGTGGTAGCCAAGGGCTTTATTCTGCCGCTGCATACCACCGGCGAATCCAACGAATTCTTCCTGGCGGAGAAGCAAGTCGGGTGCTACTTCTGCAGCCGTCCGAAGATATCTGAGGTCATAAAGGTGAAAATCGCCGGAGGAAAAAAAGTCATGCCGGTAGACTTCCCCACCCGCGTCTTCGGCACGCTGCACCTGGCCCCGGATGACGGCTCGCTGTACGTCATCGACGAAGCGGTTATGATGGTGAAATAGCTAATAATGGTTTGTAGTGCTCTCGTCCAACCTACAGACCTAACGTGGGAACCCACAACTCAATATAATTATCTATCCTGCAAGCAATCGTGGCATGGGCGTCCCGCCCATGAGAACGGGGTTGCGACCCTGTACCACGCGCTAAAGCACGTGGCTATAAGATCAAGCACCCTCTGTTCGACAAGCTCACAGCCTTCGGGAAGGGCGCTGTTTTTTGGTTCAATAATAACTTCCTCTATTTGCCCGTTTTCATGGGCGTCCCGCCCATGCCACGATCAACCCGAAACGTGCAGATTTTCAATGCAAGTTGTTCAGAATATTACCATGAAGGGTCTACAGACCTACAGACCTAAATACCTATAGACTTAAACCCCAACCAGTTGTACCCTTAGAGCATGACAGAATTACTGGCACCGGCGGGGACGCTGGAGAATTTGCGGTGGGCGGTGGCCTACGGAGCGGACGCGGTGTACTTCGGTATGCGCGACTTCTCATTGCGCAGCTACGCGGGCAATTTTTCGCTCGAGGACGTGGCTACGGGGCTGGCGTACCTGCATGAACGCGGCAAGCGTGGCTATGCGACGCTGAATATCTACCCGTTCTCCGCTGAATACCCGGCATTGCTGCAGGCCGCCGGGCAACTGGCGGAGCTGGGGGTGGACGGTTTCATCGCGGCGGATATCGGGGTGATCCAAGCACTGCGCACCCATTATCCGCAGATTCCGGTACACGTGAGCACGCAAGCGAACACGGTGAGCGCGCCGGCGGCAGAGGTCTACCGCGCCCTGGGCTGTACGCGGGTGAACCTGGCGCGCGAGCTGTCGCTGGGGCAGATTGAGGAGATTCAGGCGCAGTTGGGCGGGAGCATCGAGACGGAGGTCTTCATCCACGGCTCGGTCTGCTTCTCCTACTCCGGGCGGTGCGCTATCAGCGATTACCTCACCGGCCGGCGCGCCAACCGCGGCGAATGCACGCAGACCTGCCGCTGGAACTACGCGCTGGTGGAAGAGAAACGCCCCGATACCTATTTCCCGGTGACCGAGGATGAGCGCGGGCTGTATCTCTTCAACAGCAAAGACCTGGCGCTGCACCACTACGTGCCCGCGCTGATGCGGGCGGGGTTGGCAGCGCTGAAGATCGAAGGGCGCATGAAGAATGTCCACTATCTCGCCGCGGTGGTTTCGGTCTACCGGCGGTTGATGGACGGCGAGCAGTTGCCCGACGATGAGGTAATGCGGCTGCTGCGCCGCGTCAGCCACCGGGGCTACAGCGAAGGCTTCATGAAGGGGGGAGTCACCCCCGACGACTACCAGCGCGACTTTGGCGGCTACCACGCGGAGTCGACCCTCATCGCCCACACCACCGAGGAGCAGCGCGACGGCCGCCGCGTCACCGTGGTGAAGAACAGCATTAACGCCGGTGAAACGCTGGAACTCCTCACCCCCGACCACCGCGTACGCCCGTATAAATTGCCCGCCGTACTGCTGACCACCGAGGGCGAGGAGCTGACGGTAGCGCAGAACCACAACGTGCTGCTGCTGGACGGGGAGTTGCCGGCGTACGCGATCTTGCGGAGGGTGGAGGAGAGCGCCAGCACATAGTGTCATCATAATTTGTTGTAGAATATACATGCACCGGGTATAATCAAATATGAGGTGATGATCATGCCTACTATAAACGTCCGTGGGGTACCACAAAATATCTATGATGAGCTGCGCGAGTTGGCGATGGCAGACGGGCAGAGCCTGAATGCCGAGGCGCGGGAAATATTTGAAGAAGGGATTCGGCAACGGATACTCCGTAGAAGCCGCGCCGAGGCGTTACGCATGGCAGAGGCCAGTCGGAAGAAGGTTGGCCGGATTGATGTTGATACGCTGACGTTGCTGCAGGAAGGGCGGGTTGAGCGATGAAAACGCTACCCGCGGCAAGTGTGATCGACGCCTGTTTCGGCATCAAACTGGTGGTAAATGAGGCGTACTCGGTGGACGTACATGAGTATTTGGGTCGCCTGCTGGATATGCCACCGGTGCAGGTGTATGTTCCTGAGCTGTTTTTCACCGAATGCAGCAATATACTGTGGAAACTGGTTACGCGCGGTGTAATGCTCCGCGAAGATGCCGAAAATAACTGCCAGGTATTATTGAAGCTCTCGCTCCCGGTAACTTCTGGTGTTGAACTCATGCCCCGCGCGCTGGCGCTGGCGTGTGATTACCACATCTCCGCCTATGATGCTACCTATCTGGCATTGGCGGAGAAGCTGCAATTGCCGTTACTTACCGCCGATAATCGTTTTGCCCGCGCACTGGAAGGTAGTCCATATCAGGTTATTGCGCTCGATACCCTCTTCGATTCCACGCGCTAACTGCGACTATTCATCTTCATCGGCGATGTCAGCGTTGGAGTAGACGTTCTGCACGTCGTCGTTTTCTTCAAATTTATCGAGGAGTTTTGCCACCTGCTGGGCTTCTTTACCGGTGAGGGTGACGGCGACTTTTGGCACCATGCGGGCCTCGGCGTCCAGCGTTTTGATGCCGGCTTTCTTCAGCTCTTCATTCACGGTAAAGACAGTACTGGGGTCGGTGAGCACGATATAGATATCCTCTTCTTCGGTCTGCACATCTTGTGCACCAGCTTCCAGCGCGGCCATCATGATGGTATCTTCGTCGCCCTCTTCCTTGGCGATGGTGATGATCCCCTGGTGGTCAAAGAGGTAGCCGACGCAGCCGGTCTCGCCCAGGTTGCCGCCGCTGGCGCGGAAGTAGCTGCGTACCTCCGGCGCGGTGCGGTTGCGGTTGTCCGTCAGGCAGTCAACCATAATTGCCACCCCAGCGGGGCCGTAGCCCTCGTAGGTAACCTCTTCGTAGATCACGCCTTCCAGCTCGCCAGTGCCGCGCTTGATGGAGCGGGCGATGTTATCGTTGGGCATGGAGGCGTCGCGCGCCTTCTGGATAGCGTTGCGCAGGCGCAGGTTATTGGTCGGATCTCCGCCGCCCGCCCGCGCCGCCGCAATAACTTCCTTAGCCAGCCGGGTAAAAGCCGCCCCCCGCTGCGCGTCCACTTTACCCTTTTTGACCTTAATATTAGCCCATTTAGAATGTCCAGACATATCTCACCCCGCTATAATTTCGCTAGCAGTATAACATATGGGGCGGGGGTAGGGCAAAACACGGGGTATCCCTGGGAACGCAGGCGTCCCGCCTGCCCCGTGGCATGGGTGTCCCGCCCATGCGAACGAGGCCTTGGAGCTTTATGTCATGTCTCCGGTAGGGGCGCAAGGCTTGCGCCCACGTCGTAACCATTCGATAATGCATCACGAAACTCCGTTATCAGGGCACATGCCATGTGCCCCTACAGATTTATCGACATCGATTACCTTGTCCCCGTTCTCATGGGCGAGACGCCCATGCTACGGGTAGATTCAATTCAGAAAAGTCCGCGAAGGGGAAGGAAATATCAGTTCAGGCCCGTTCCCTATTCAGTGCCAGCAGTCTCGTCAGCAACTCGTCATCGCTGATGTCCGGTGCCCAGCCGTAGGCGGCGCAGACGGCGGCGTCCAGTTGGCGGTGGGCGTTGTCCAGCCAGGCGGGGCGCTGGTTGTAGAGGTTGGTCAGCGTGCGCTTCGCCAGCATCTCGCGGTGGGCGCTGTCGCGCGGGGCCAGGCGCGGGTAGCGCACGGTGCCGATGCCGTTCGCGTCCGCATCCGTGATATAGCGCGTCCACGGGCCAGCCAGCGAGCCGGGGAACTCCAGCGTCTCCGTCACCACCCACTCGCGCGGTTTCAGCCAGTTGTTGCGCAGGGCATCCAGCTCCCGCGCCGCCGCCGCTATCGCCTCGCGCTGCGCGTCGGTTGGCAGTGGCAACGGGAAGGTCTCGAAGCAGGTGGTGGGGGTGTAGCGGAACCCACTCTCGCGCTCGCGTAGCTGTGTCCCCATCGCCCGTGCCCATAA
>JBBRXO010000148.1:0-5842 GCA_038248345.1 Armatimonadota bacterium
CCCCGGCCCCCCTCCCCGGCGGGGTATGGGGCCCGGGGGTTTGGTAAAACCGATACTCCGGAGATGTTCCAATCGCGCCTAATGCAATCGAAAATTGTGTGGTATAATAACTATGGAAAACTGTAGGGGGCATGCCCTCTACCTGATAACACAATAGTTCGACTTACGCCGCCAACCGCTGTCGTGTTGGGACGCGAATCGCATCATTGTGGTCAACGAACCGAATACGGGGATTGAGAAAATGCGTATGATCGAGGCGATCCGCAAGGTATTGTTCCCACCCGCCCGCGGCTCTGCTTGGGGCTTGCTGGCGCTCGGCCTGCTGTTTGTGGTTGGTATCGGCGGCGGCGGTTGGTTCTATTTCCAACACCAGCAAGCCGCAGCCCGCCGCGACGCCCAGGAGACGCTGGCCGCTATCGCAGACTTGAAGACCGGCCAGATCGCGGGCTGGATGCAAGAGCGGCACAACGACGCCGAGATGAACATTAACAATCCGCAAGCCCAGCAATTCCTCACTGCGCCGGACAATGCTGTTGCGCGTGAAGAGGCGCTGCAGTGGATGTCTACCTTACAGCGGGTGAATGACTACCATGCGGTGATGCTGCTGGACGCGCACGGCACCGTCCGTCTGGCGGTGCCAACCGACGCGTCCTCGCCCGACAGCCCTTGCGCGGAGCGCGTCCAGGCGGCGCTGCGTGCCCGGGACGTTGTCTTTATGGATCTGCATCTCGACCAATCCAGCCAGTCTGTCCATATGAGCTTTCTGATTCCGATTGGCATCAAACCGCAAGCTAACGAACAGGCGAATTCGACAAGCTCACCGCAGGCGGACGGCGTGTTGGTGTTCGTGATTGATCCTTCCAAGTTCCTTTATCCACTGGTGCAAAGCTGGCCCATGCCCAGCCGCACGGCGGAGACGCTGCTCATCCGGCGCGAGGGCAACGACGTGCTGTATCTGAACGAACTGCGCCACCGCAATGACACCGCGCTGGTGCTGCGCCTGCCCATGGATCCGAAGCTCCGTTTGCCGGCGGCGATGGCCGTCGAGGGCCAGGAAGGCGTGGTGGAAGGGATGGACTACCGCAGCATCCCGTCGCTGGCGGCGTTGCGCAAGATTCCCGGCACGCCGTGGTTCATGGTAGCCAAGGTGGACAAGGCGGAGATTAACGCCCCGCTCCGCCAAGAGGCATGGACCGTCGGCATCGTTGCCGGTCTCCTGCTGCTGGTGACTGTGCTGGGTGTTGGACTGCTGTTGCGTCAGCAGAAGCTGGTGTTCTCCCGGCGGGAATTGACTATGCAAAAGCAGGGAGAGGCGATATTGCTGGGCGAAAAACTATTTTCAGAGTCGCTGATTACCAGTCTGCCGGGCGTGTTTTATCTCATCAGTCAAGAGGGGAAGTTCCTGCGCTGGAACAGACGATTTGAGGAAGTGACCGGTCGCTCCGCAGCAGAGATGGCGCAGATAAGCCCGATGAACTTGTTTGAGGGGAACGACAAACAGGCGATTGCGGTGGCGATTCAACGGGTGTTCACCCATGGAGAGGTTCAAGTGGAAGGAACCTTTTTGGCCAAAGACGGCACGAGGACCCCCTATCAATTCACCGGAGCAAAGATGCTGGTAAACGAAGCCTTTTGCCTGATTGGGCTTGGGATGGACATCACCGAGCGCAAGCAGGCGGAGGAGGCACGACGCGTCTCCGAAGTGCGTTATCGGAAGCTCTTTGAAAACTCCCGGGATGGCATCCTGATGCTCGATGGCGAGAGCGGCAAGGTGGTGGACGTCAATCCGTTCCTCATCGAGTTGCTGGGGTATTCGCACGAGGTGTTTCTGGGCAAGCAACTCTGGGAGATTGACCTGTTCAAAGACATCGTGGGGTCGAAGGAGGCGTTTCTCGAACTGCAAGCCCAAGGCTACATCCGCTACGAAAACTTGCCGCTGGAAACCGCCGATGGCCGATCCATTGCGGCGGAGTTCACCAGCAATGTCTATGAGGTGGGCGGCGGAAAAATGATCCAGTGCGACATTCGCGACATCAGCGAACGCAAGCGGGCGGAAGATGAGATCCGCCAGCTCAACGCCGAACTGGAGCAGCGTGTCCGCGACCGCACCGCCGAACTCCAGGCAGCCAACCATGAACTGGAAGCCTTTGCTTACTCGGTCTCGCATGACCTGCGCGCGCCGCTGCGCCACCTCACGGGATACTCCGAGCTGCTACTCAGGAGTGACCTGGCGGGTTTCGACGACAAAACCCGGCGGCATCTGACCTACATCTCGGAATCCGCCGTGCGCATGGGGCAGTTGATTGACGATCTGCTGTCCTTCTCGCGCGCGGGACGCACGGAGTTGCACCAGGAGACGGTACACCTCGACGTGCTGGTACAGGAGGTGATCAAGGAATTGCTCCCCGACACGCAGGGACGGCAAGTCCACTGGCAAATCGCCCCGCTACCAGACGTCAACGCCGACGCGAGTCTGCTGCGCCTGGTCCTGACGAATCTGTTTGCCAACGCGCTCAAGTTCACCCGTCCGCGCGACGAGGCGGTGATTATCATGGGTTGCACGGAGGGCGAGGGCGAGCACGTCTTCTCTATCCGCGACAACGGTGTCGGGTTCGACATGCAGTATATCGATAAACTCTTTGGCGTCTTCCAGCGCCTGCATACCACCGAACAATTTGAAGGCACCGGCATCGGGCTGGCCAATGTGCGGCGCATCATCCAGCGCCACGGCGGCCACACCTGGGCCGAGAGCGTGCTGAACGAAGGCGCCACTTTCTATTTCTCCCTCTCCATTCCAACCGCAAATAATAACACTGAAAGGACATTACTATGAGCAAATTGAAGACGATTCTTCTGGTTGAAGACGATCCGAAGGATGCTGAGTTGACCCTCATCGCCCTCGAAGAGTACCAGCTCTGCAACGAGGTGGTCGTCGTCGGCGACGGCGCCGAGGCGCTGGACTACCTGTATCACCGCGGCAACTTCGCTTCGCTGGACGCGGGGTACCCCATGGTGGTGTTGCTGGACCTTAAACTGCCCAAGGTCAGCGGCCTTGAGGTGCTGCGCCAGATGAAGGGCGACGAGAAGCTCAAGCTGATACCCGTGGTGGTACTCACGTCATCCCGCGAGGAAAGTGACCTGATCACCAGCTACCAACTCGGAGTGAACGCCTTCGTGGTCAAACCGGTTGATTTCCACAAGTTCATCGAGGCGATTAAACTCTTGGCCGGCTTCTGGGTGCTCACGAATGAAGCGCCGTATGTGAAATTGACGGACAAGCCTTGAATTCAGACCTGGGGCGTTATCCCATAAATATTTCACCACGGAGTGGTGGCGGAATATAGCCCAGGGCGTCAGCCCTGGGAATGGCTTTCAGGGTGGGAATATCGAAGGTGATTCATACCCAGGGCTGACGCCCTGGGCTATATTCCCTCACCGCTTCGCGGTGGTTACTGATATAAGGAGACGAGCATGAATAAACCGCTGCGTATTTTGCACCTGGAAGACGATCCCAGGGACGCCGAGTTGGTCTACGAGACGCTGGTGGCGGCCGGCTTCGCGCCTGAGACAGTGGTGGTGCAGACGAAAGCCGAGTACCTGGCCCAACTCGACCAGGACTGGGATATCATTCTGGCGGACTATGCCCTGCCGCAGTTCGACGGCTTGCAGGCGCTGGCGTTATTCAAGGAGCGCGGGCTGGACATCGCGTTCGTCATCATCTCCGGTACCATCGGCGAAGATAACGCCGTTGCCGCCATGCGCGCCGGCGCGAGTGACTACGTAATGAAGGACAAGCTCGCACGGTTGGGCCCGGTGGTCACACGCGAGCTGCAGGAAACCACCGAACGACGGGAGCGCAAGCGGGCGGAAGATCGGCTTCGTGAAAGCGAACTGCAATACCGCACCCTGGCCAATTCTGGGCAGGCACTGATCTGGACCTCGGGACTGGACAAGGCGTGCGACTACTTCAACGAGATCTGGCTCCAGTTCACCGGACGGGCACTGGAGCAGGAGCTTGGAAACGGATGGACGGAGGGTGTGCATCCCGATGACATGGCAAAGTGTTTACAGACCTATGTCACCGCCTTCGACAAGCGCGAAGCATTCAGCATGGAGTATCGCCTGCGCCATGCCAGCGGCGAATACCGCTGGCTGCAGGACAATGGTACGCCGCGCTTCGACAGCACCGGAAATTTTTTGGGTTATATCGGGCATTGCCTGGACATCACCGCGTCCAAGCGGGCGGAGGAGGAACGTGACTCGTTGCAAACGCAGTTGGCGCAGGTGCAGAAGATGGAGACCGTGGGCCAACTGGCCGCCGGGGTGGCGCACGACTTCAACAACCTGCTGATGGGCATCATCGGCTTTACGCAATTCGCGTACGATGCAGCGCCGGAAGGCTCAACATCGCGGGAAGACACAGCGGAGGTGCTCACGCTGGCCAAGCGGGCATCCGATTTGACGCGCCAGTTGCTGGCCTTCAGCCGCCGCCAGACCCTGATCTCGGTCGTATGCGACCTGAACCAACTTATGAGCGATCTGCTGAAGATGCTGGGACGACTGATCGGGGAGCACATTACCATCTCGTTCGTCCCAGGAGCGGGGCTGGGGGCGGTGAAAGCGGATCCGGGGCAGATAGAACAGGTGATCGTGAATCTGGCAGTCAACGCACGCGACGTCATGCCGGACGGCGGGTTGCTGACGCTGGAGACCCACAACGTCGAACTGGATGACGCGTATGCCGCCGACCATATCGGTACCATCCCCGGCTCCTATGTGCTGCTGACTATCACCGATACCGGCTGCGGGATGGAGGCGTCCGTGCTAGAGCACATCTTTGAACCATTCTACACCACCAAGGACATCGGCAAAGGCACCGGGCTGGGCCTGTCAACCGTCTACGGCATCATCAAACAGCACGGCGGCAATATCTGGGTAGGCAGCGAGGTGGGCCAGGGCACGAGTTTCAAAGTCTACCTGCCGAGGGTTGCGGAGGAGGCGATCGCCGTGCAAGTCGACGGGCCGACCGCGTCGTTGGCCGGTACGGAAACGATATTAATCGTCGAAGACGATGCGTTCGTACGCAATGTCTCCGAGCGGATTCTGGCGAGCCACGGCTATCGTGTGCTGAAGGCCGCGTTGCCCTCGGAAGCCGAGGCGCTGCTGGCGGCAGAGGGCGACGCCATCGCGCTGCTGCTCACCGATATCATGATGCCGGAGCGCAACGGCTACCAGCTCTACCAGTCCGTCCATGCGCGGTTCCCGCGCCTGCGCGTGCTATACATGTCGGGCTACGCTGATGACGCCATCATTCAGCAAGGCATTACCGACATGGGCACCACGTTCATTCAGAAGCCCTTCACCGCAGATGCGCTGGCCCGCAAGGTGCGGGAGGCGCTGGGGTAAATCAGACCTGGGGCGTTGCCCAGGGACTGGTTGAATGCGAAACACCAAACCGAAGGGTTTTGAAATCACCCACTGCAATAATTATTATAGTCCTCATCTCTCGCAACCATGCTTCCAGCCGAAATGCTAGGGTTTCTGAATCGTCAGCGCGAATATTTTTAGCTCGGGGTCGTTGGGGAGCGTGATGCCTTTTACTGAACGTTTTGCGTCCAGCGGTAATTTGTAGGCGAAGACTGAGGCGTTGTTGTTCCAGTCATCCCCAACGGGAGTGTGGATGTGGCGCGTTTTCCAGATTACCGGCTCGCCGTACGATGGGTTGTCCAGCCAATTGCTCACCTTCAGGGTGGCGGTGACATTGCCGTCGGCGTAATTGATAATGATATGGTAGTCTTTCGCCGGACCGCCTGTTACCGGGGCGGTAGTGACGGCGGCCAGG
>JBBRXO010000149.1:0-5780 GCA_038248345.1 Armatimonadota bacterium
ACTTTCAAGTCGAGTCCGCGTGCGTTGGGTAGCGAGCTGTCCGGGTCAATCCCCAGTAATTCAAAGACACTGCCAATTAAATCTTGTGGGTAAACCGGACGCGACTTTACATATTCACCACGGGCATCAGATTCACCGACAACTTTGCCCCCCTGGAAACCTCCGCCGGCCACCAGCACGCTGAAGCAACTGCCCCAATGCGAGCGTCCGCCATTCCAGGGCGCTTCCCAGCTAATCTTCGGAGTACGGCCAAATTCACCGCCGCAGACAACTATCGTTGAATCGAGTAACTGGCGATCGGCCAGATCCTGCAGGAGCGCTGACAGACCCTGATCCAAGTCGGGCAATTTTTGCCGCATCGCCTGGAAGTGTTGCTTGTGAGTATCCCATCCACCCAGGTTAACGGTGACAAAGGGAACGCCTGTCTCCACCAGACGTCGCGCCACCAGGCACGACTGACCGAATTTAGTATGGCCATATTTATCACGGGTGGCGGTGGTCTCCTGGCTCAAGTCAAAGACTTTGCGCCCATCGCCGAGGATCATCGAGTAAGCTTTCTCCTGAGGTTTATCAAATTCCGTTAACGCTGGATTATCCGGCATCGTCTTATCCAGCGTATCCAGCGCCGCCAGCAGTTGGCGGCGGTTTTTCTGCCGCTGTTCGTCAATCGTCGCAGAGACGATGCCATCCACGGCGAAGATCTTCTGGTTAGGATCACCGCCGGTGGTGAAGGGCTTGTAGAGCGGGCCCAGGAAACCCTCCTCGGCAAAGCGGCTCTGCTGTTCAGTTAGCACTACGTAGGGTGGAATTAAACCGGTATATCCGTGTCCATATCCTTTGAAATATGACACTATCGCGCCCGCCGATGGATACACCAGCCCAACACCGGGCAAATGCCCGGTCTGCATCATGTAGGAAGCCGTCTCGTGCCCGTTATTGCCGTGGGTCATACTGCGAATGAGGCTGTATTTATCCGCCTGCTGCGCCAGCAAGGGCAGCAACTCGCATATCTGGATACCCGGCACGTTGGTCTGCGCTGGCTTGGTCAGTGGCCCAGTGTAATCCGGCCCCGCATCCGGCTTGGGGTCGAAGGTCTCCAGTTGTGATGGCCCACCCCAGAGCCAGATCTGTATTACTGACTTAGCACGAGCTTTTACCGGCATTGCCGCTGGCGCCTGTGCCACGACGCCGTAACAAGTGCAGAGCAGTAACGCCGCCAATAACGGAAGGTGGTGGTTTATGTACTGTTTATTCATTCGTATTTCCTCATCATGGATTTAATGCCGGCACAAAAACTCTTTCGAGTTGATCAACGCCCAGGCCAAATCGTTAGCCGTTGGCCCCGCCCCTACCGCTGCATTAGCGGTGAAATACTGATCCGCAGTGGTCATCTCGGCGGGGGTAGGATAGCGTGATAAGATTGTTGCGTAGATGCCGCGGACCATATCCGCGCGTTTCTTCATATTTCTATAAATCAGTTCGCGCAACAGCGGGCTGGTGGAGATCCGCCGCTGTACATCAGATGAATTGAGCAGGTAGAGGCTTTGCGCGTCTGTAGGCATATTGTCCCGTTCGGATTCCAGCCCGGTATCGCGCGCCGGACGCCCGAAGGTGGCCAGGAACGGGCTGGTGATGCTGCCATCGGCGAGGGTGATCGTTCGGTTTGTTTTGGGGATAAACGTGTACGGCTCCGGGGTAGCGCTGGAATATTTCTCCCCGTCGCCGACGATCCAGCAGAGCGCGTCAATCAGCACCTCGGCATCCAGCCGGCGAATCTTATAATGGGCGAACTCCACCGCCGGGGCAGCCGTGTCATTATTCGCGATTGACGACTGCTGGTAAGTACGCGAATTGCAGATCAAGCGGAAGGTCTGGTGCATATCGTATTTAGCTTTCACCAGCTCATCCTGCAGCGCGGTGAGCAACCCTGGGCAGGCGGCGGGGTTGTCCGCACGAATATCATCCGCCTCCTGGATAACCCCGGTTCCCATCAACCACGCCCAATTACGATTGACGATATTGCGGGTGAACCACTCGTTCTTCGGTGTAATGAGCCAATCGGAAAAGGCAATACGCGGGTCAGCGCCAGCTGCAATGGTAGCGACGGCGCCATCCGGGTATATTACTTTCAATGGATCCACCGGCTTGGGGTCCAGGTAAACTATCTCCTCTTTCCACTCGTCAGTTTTTTTGTAGGCGACACGGGAGAAGATGTTGGCCAGCTCGTTACGTTTCGCCTCCGGCCATTTCTCCAGCCGGGTGCCCATGAAGGTGAGCGCCACCATCTTGGAGATGGCCGCCGAATCGCGCCCCTGCATGGCGCGGTAGAAATTAACCGGCGGGTTGCGAAAATTGCTGCCGCTGGATGTCAATAATTCCCGGGCGAACTGGTCATACGGGCGATTATCGCGAAGCTGCTCATAAATCCAGCGCTGGTATCCCTGCGCGGCATTGGGCCACAGATTGATGGGGTATTCCGATTTTACTCGCAACAGATCGCACCATTTCATCGACCAGTATTGCGCGAATTCGTCACGTTTCAAGAGGGCTTCAATGAGCGTAGCGCGTTTGTCGGGGCTTTTGTCGGCCAGAAATAAATCGACATCCGCGCTTGTGGGGAGCGTTCCAATCAAATCAATAAAAACGCGCCGAATGAAGACTTCATCTGAACAAGACTTGCGCAGTTGCACCCCATGTTGCTGCAACGTGGGCACCACTTTTGCATCGACGATGTTCCCTGGTGTGGCCCACGTGTCGGCCTCATATGGCCCCGCAGCCACCACGAACATGCCCGCACTGACGAGCGCCACCGCGATCATGAACATCCGCCACCATTTGTTCTTCACACGACCTCCACCCTCCCATTAGGCATAACTAATGAGCACTACTTAGTATACCACTAGTTGCGCAAAAAGTTGCTGAGGTAGATGAGGGAAACTCAACTATCGTAGCATGGGGGTCTCGCCCATGAGAACGGGCAGATAGAGGAAATTATTATCGAATCGAATAATAGCGCCCTTTCCGAAGGCTGTGAGCTTGTCGAACAGAGGGTGCTTGATCTTACATGTAGGCCATAGCCAGGATGGCGACGGCTTATAGCCACGTGCTTTAGCGCGTGGCGTTAAGGATCGCAACCCCGTTCTCATGGGCGGGACGCCCATGCCACGATTGCATGGAACAAAAACTCATTCCCCGCAATCAACATCCAATTCCATCGAATACATGAAGTGCTCGGAGAAGCTCTGGTCGCCGGCTAATTCTACATAGCCTACTTTGGCGGCGGCTTTGATGATATTGTCATATTCAACGGTACTGAGAAGCGCCATCTTAGCGCCTGTCCCGGCGGCGTTGCCGAGGAAGGTAAGTTTCTCGATGGGGACATTGGGGATAAGGCCGATGCCGATGGCGTGTTCGCGGGTGATGTAGGCGCCGAAAGCCCCGGCGATGAAGAGACCGTCGAGATCAGCCGGTGTGTGCCCGAGTTTCTCCAGCATAGTGAGTACGCCGGAGTAGATGGCCGACTTCACCAGTTGCACCTCGCGAATGTCATGCTGGGTGAGCAGAATCTCGTTGCCGGTGCCGCTCTCCGCTGCTGTCGCCAGGGCAAACCCATGCTCACGCAGGCGCGCATGAAGTGGGGTGGGCAAATCATCCAGCTCATCATGGTCAGTGAAGCGCCCACTGGATTCAATGATGCCTACCCGGCGCAGTTCGCCGATAGCATCGATAATACCGGAACCGCAGATGCCTATCGGGGCCCGTTCATCGATGGTATGGATGACCAGGTCGGTGGTTATACTGACACCGTCAATGGCGCCCGCCTGGGCACGCATACCGTGGGTTATCTTCGCGCCCTCAAAAGCGGGGCCGGCAGCGGTTGAGCACGCGACAACATGGCCATCTTGCGCCACCAATATCTCGGCGTTAGTACCGATATCGACGGCGACATAGAGGCCGGCCCGCTGCGCCAGTTGGCTACCAGCCAGCACCCCCACGGTATCCGCCCCGACGAAGCCAGCGATGTTAGGCAGTGCGCGCAACTTGGCCTGCGGGTGGGCGTGGATGCCCAATGCCCCGGCACCAGTGGTGAGCGGCGCAGTGACCACCGGGGCGTAGGGCGACTGCCCCAACGTGGCGGGGTCGATGCCGAAGAATAGATGGTGCATACAGGTGTTGCCCACCATGGATAGCTCATATATCTGCGCTACGTCAATCTCCGCTTCGCCCGCCAGCGTACCGAGGATAGTGTTGACGGCGCCCATCACCTGGGCTTGCAACTTACGCACTCGTTCCGGGTTGTTTTGCGAATACTCGATGCGCGAGATAACGTCCGCGCCATCGATACCCTGCGGATTGGGGAGCGAGGCCGCGCCAACCTCCTCGCCAGTATGCAAATTAAGCAGATAGCCGGCCACGGTGGTGGTGCCTACATCCAGCGCTACGCCATAGTGCGCGGCAGCGGTATCGCCCGGCTCTACCGTCAGCAGGTGGCCATCCGCGAGCACCGCGGTCACCAGGCCCTCGCCTTGCCGCAATGCTTCGGGCAGCGCTTTTACCGCAAAATAATCGGTTGCCCCCTCCGCCATACCTAACGCCGCCCACAGCCGGGTGAGGTCAGCGCGAAAATCTTTCGTCGCCAGTGCCGCCACAGGCACCTGTACAGCTATCTTGCGCGTCCACGGAGCGGCCACAATCGGGTAAGGTAAGGCGGCGGTGCCCTTGCGCCGCGTCATATTGCGGCTGCTCTCCGGAACCGCTACCGTTATCGCGCCCCAAACCGTCGCCACGCACGCCAGCCGCTCTCCCATCGCCAGTTCGCCGGGTTGCAGAAGTGACAGTTCTTCCTCCGTCGGGGCACCGGTTTCGCCGGAGACCACCAGGACGCGACATTTGCCACAGCGCCCGCGCCGCCCACAGGGGGCGTCAATGGCCACCCCGGCGCGCCGTGCTGCATCCAAAATAGTCTCGCCGGGATTAACCTCGGCGGTAACTTCATCAGGAAGAAAAGTGACGAGGAGCTTCTCTAGTGTAGATGTGGGCATTATAGAATCCTAAATGGTCAACCTGACCCACTCTCCCTACAAGAGAGAGTGGGTCAGGTATTCCGTATTCACATTTTATCAGTCAATTACGACTGACACTACTTTATCGCCTTCGACGATACTCTTTACAACATCGAGGCCCGCGGTGGCCCGGCCAAAAACGACGTAGTTCGCATCAAGGAAGTGCTGAGGGCCGAGGCAGATGTAGAACTGGCTGCCCGCCGAGTTCAGATCCTGCGAGCGGGCCATGCCCAATGCGCCGTCGTTATGCTGCAGGTTATTCTTCTCGAAGTTGATCTGATAACCGGGGCCGCCCATGCCGTTGCCCTGTGGGTCGCCGGTCTGGATGACGAAGTTCTCCACCACCCGGTGGAAGACTACGCCATGGTAGAAGTTGGCGCGCGCCAACTTGACGAAATTGGCCACGTGAATCGGAGCCTCCGCGCCATCAAGCTCCAGCATGATGACGCCCTTTTCAGTAGTCATCGTCGCAGTAAATCTCCCGGTAGCCTTTGCCGCCGCGATCTCTTCCGCGGTAGGTGGTAAATAGTTGTTACTCATAGTATCCTCCTTTGTCGCTAAGCATACCATAACGGGGGATATGGGGGGAAGATAGCAAATGTTTACACCCCGCGCTAAGTGGCGTACGGCTGTAGGAAAACCACGAAGGCACAAAGACACGAAGAGTGGAAAGGAAATAGGGGAAGGCACGCCACCATTCGATTCAGAAAAGTCCGC
>JBBRXO010000150.1:0-5761 GCA_038248345.1 Armatimonadota bacterium
GTGCTAGCCCGCCTTCCGGCAGTCAGAAAGCAATAACCGAGGGTCGGAAACGGAAAATAGAATAGAAATCAGACACAAAAAGCGCCAAAAATCTGCGCTGCTGATGAAACACGCCTATCCGGCGGTAAAAACTGGTAACATGGGCATAAGCAAGCCATTTTGGGGATGGCGAGCTTAAAAATAAGGCGAAATTAAACAACTCGCCACCCCCAAACGAGTCCCAAAGTGGGGACTTTGGGACAGGGTCTATGTGGATTACCCACATCGGTGATGCCGAACTGCACCCACGGGCGTTGCCTATCAGCAACACATGCCCTTTCAGGGCGATGATCTACCTATGGGTGATATCGGGGCCTCGCACCTGGCATCGGTATTTAACCTCTTCAGGAATCTGCCTCCCCCACCTCCCGTAGCCGGGCCATCACCTGTTCGATGAGCCAGTGGGGGGTGGAGGCACCGGCGGTTACGCCTACGCGGGTTACTCCGGTTACCTGCTCGGCGGTGATCTCTTCGGCGGTCTCTATCAGGTAAGTGCGCGGGCAGACTTCGCGGCAGATCTCCGCCAGGCGGTTGGTGTTGCTGCTCTCGCGGCCACCGATGACGTAGACCGCCTCCACTGTGGCCGCCAGCTCGCGCGCGGCCTCCTGGCGCTCGCGGGTGGCGCTGCAGACGGTGTCGTGGATCATCAGGTCGGGGTAGCGGGCACTGAGGCACGCAACAATGCTTTTGAAACTCTCCTCGTTCACCGTGGTCTGTGCGATGACGCCCGGGCGGATGTCGGCGGGGAGGTTGGCCACGTCAGCGGCGTTGTTCACCACATAGGCGGTGGTGCCGGCGTAGCCGAGGATTCCCTGCACTTCCGGGTGATCGCGATGCCCGACGATCACCAGCGTGTAGCCGTTGCGGGTGAGATCATGCGCCAGGCGTTGCGACTTGGTGACGAAGGGGCAGGTGGCGTTGATGACATTCAGCCCGCGCCGCTGCAACTCCGCCAGCGTCTCCGGGCGTGCGCCGTGGGCGCGGATCACCACCGTGTCGCCGGTGATCTCCGCTGGCGACTGCACCACCTTGATGCCGGTAGCCTCCAGCCGTGCCGTCTCCTGTGGGTTATGCACCAGCGGCCCCAGCGTGGTCACATTCTCATGCTCTTGCCCCGCCTGCTCCGCACTTTCAATAGCACGACGCACGCCAAAGCAAAACCCCATCACGTCTGCCTGAAGTATCTCCATCATTCTCCTATTCCCGCCCCGGGCACGGTTTTATGGATTCTTTACAATTAACACCGATATTATCGCGAGTCAATTTATGAGCGACTAGGGTTCGATAGCTCTCAAACTGCTACTAACATAGCCTCGGGCGAAGCCTGGGGAAGGCTTTATGGATGCATAAACAAATAGTTTAAACCAGCTCCCCGAGTTTCGCCCGGGGCTATGTTAGTAGTTCACTATTTGATTATTTCTCTTAGTAACCCGTTCTATATGAATACCAACGACTCGTTTTTTATGATAGTTACGAGGTCGAAGGTACTGAATTTACCCCCATCCCCCTTCCCTCGTCGTAGATCATGAGCTCGCCGAATGGCGAGGGATGGGGATGGAGGTTAGGTCTACTACGCGGGCTGGAATTCGGATTTGCCAGCGCCGCATTCCGGACATACCCAATCATCGGGCAGGTCATCAAAGGTGGTGCCGGGGTCGATGCCATTGTCGGGATCGCCAATGGCGGGGTCGTAGATGTAGCCACATAGGGTACATTCGTATTTCATGATCGTTCTCCTTTTGTTGTTGATATACCCACACTGGGGTCGACTAGAATTTCGCGAGTAATTTTGCCGAGATCTCCTGCCCCAGCGCGTAGGCTTTGGCCAACGCTTCTTCGTCTGGGACATATTGGGCACGCAGGCCGTCGCCTACCATCTCTATGCCCATGCCGGTCATGATCTCCTGCACCTGTTTCACTGCTTCACCCCCCCAGCCGTAGCTGCCGAAGGCCGCCCCCATCAGGTTGCGCGGGCGCAGCCCCTTCAGGTAAGTAAGCACGTCGGCGACGGTGGGGAAGAGATTATTGTTGAGAGTGGGAGAACCTATGAGCAACGCCCCGGCATCCAGCACATGCGTAGCCACCTCGCTGCGCGGGGTCCCCGCCAGCGAGAGTACCTTTACTTCGGTACCGCCGTCGGTGAGGCCCTCGCCGATGGCGCGCGCCAGCATCTCGGTGCTGTGCCACATGGTGTCAAAGACGATGACCGCCTTATTGGTACGTTTTTGCTCTGCCCAGGTGACGTAGCGCCGAACAATCTGCCCGATACGCGAGCGCCAGATCGGCCCATGATCGGGGCAGACCAGCTTTAACGGCAGATTCAATTGCGTCAATTTCTCCGCCAACTTCTGCACCAGTCCACTGTAGGGGAGCAGGATGTTGGCGTAATACGTCGCCGCGCCCTCCCACAATGTCTCCTCGGCCAGTTCATCATCGAAACGCTCGGACGAGGCCAGATGCATCCCGAAGGCGTCGCTGGTGAAGAGCACGCCGTCCTCCTGCAGGTAGGTAAACATGGAGTCCGGCCAGTGCAGCATCTTCGTCTCGAGGAACTGCAGCGTCAGATTCCCCAGGCTTAGTGTGGAGCCATCCGCCACGGCGGTAAGCTCCAGCCCCTGGCGGAAATGCTGCGGCAGCCCCTTCACGCCGTTGACGGAGGCGAAGACCTTCTCCGGCTTCACCGCTGCGATGATATCCGGCAGGCAGCCGGAGTGATCCATCTCGGTGTGGTTAGAGACGATATAGTCGATCTTCGTGGGGTCGATCACCGAGGCGATGCGAGCCAGCAGCTCATCCTTGAACTGTGACTTCACTGTGTCGATGAGGGTGATCTTCTCGCCCAGCACCAGAAAGGCATTATAGGTGGAGCCGTGCGGGGTGGCATAGCCATGAAAGTCGCGCAACGACCAGTCGATGGCCCCCACCCAGTAAACGTGCTCACTAATTTTCACCGCGCGGTATGCTGTTTTTGTCATGGTTTATAGTTTCCTTGTATGGTTTTCCTTTGGTACGTTTATGGCATTAGAACCTAGTTCGATGATTCCTCTAGCTGATGATCTCCTGCAGATTTAATGCTATGATGCGGAATATACAATACTCCGGGGAGATTAGTAAAATGCGCATCACTCGTGATAATCTGTGCTTGATGCAATTGGGCGGTTGCGTCAATAATTGCATCTGCCATCGCCAATTTGCATTTAACGCTAATTGAAGAAGCCGCTAAAGCGATGGTATCATCGACAGGAATAACAATCGACTTCTGCATCTGCGCTATTACTTCTGCAGCCGCACGGCGACCGGCGGTATTCTCTATGCGACGACATACTTCATAAATATTTATCGTCGAAACAACAAGTGACTCGGTCTTTAAGAGATACGGTTCATAGGCATCAGCAAGTAAATCGTTTGTGAAATATGCAATCCAACCGACAGAATCAACCAATATCATATACAGCACACTTTCCTATAATCTGTCTGATTCGTTACGAATCTCCTCAAGAGAAATCCCGGGGAATGCTCCACGCATTTCCTGGAGATTACGGTCGGGAACAATTTCGATGCCCCCCCCATATTTACTACTGACAGGCACTGTCCCTTGCAGATATGCAAAGCTTTTCGGATATCAGATGGTATTACAATCTGGTATCTATTCGATACGGTCACCCTAGTCATTTTGTCACCTCATGCCGAGATTTTAGTCCCAGTGCAACTACACCACTGCTGGTGGCACAAACACCCGTAACGCCAGCTCGCGATCGAGCATGAAGAGGGCGCTGCGGTCGTCGCCGATGAGGGCGAACTGTTTGATGATATTGTCGGCGTTGGCTTCTTCCTCCACCTGCTCGGTGACGTACCAGTCCAGGAAGGTGACGCCGGCGAAATCTCTAGTCTCCATCGCCAGTGCTACCAGGTTGTTTATCCGTTCGGTCACGGTGACTTCATGCGCGTATCCCGCTTTGAAGGGGTCTACTGGCTTATCCCATACTACCGGCGGGCCATCAATAGCCGCCAGCTTAACATCGCCACCACGTGCAATGACGTAGTCGTAGAACTTCAGCGCGTGGAAGCGCTCTTCCTGCTCCTGCACGCGCATCCAGTTGGCGCAGCCGGGCAGATTGATACTGGCATACCACGCGGACATCGACAGATACAGATACCCCGAGTACAGCTCGTAGTTGATCTGCTCGTTGATCGCCGCTAACATTTTTTCGTTAATCATTGTTCTGCTCTCCTATCCAGATTCCATGCACGTTGCAGGATTCACGAGCGGACACTGATTTGGCGGAGATACAGAATTCCGCCTCCGGGGCATCGCCCGGATCCAGGAACTTGCGATAGGAGATGCCGTCAGCCACCAGTTCGATCCACTCGATCCAGTGCGTCTCGATCATCGGATGCGGCACGCTGCCCACCATCACCTTGAACCCCTGCGCGGTCTTCTCAATGATCGGCACGTGCTTTTCGCGCGCGGCATCCACTGAATTCTCAGTGACCAGCGTCATCTCATGCCCGTCACAGGTGAATTCCAGCCCTTCACCACGCAGCACTTCAATCAGTGCACCACATTCTTCGCACTTATACAGTTCAGTTGCCATTGGTCAGTTCTCCTTTCAATAGTCGCTAGTCCATAGTCTCAAATCACTCGTGACTCGTGACTAGCGACTCGTGACCCGTTTCTCTACCAGTTCTCTCCCAGTAGCTCGAATTGATCTATCGGGTGAATACATGCCGGGCAGACTTTCGGCGCATCGGGCCCTTCGTGGATGTAGCCGCAATTGCGGCAGCGCCACACTACGGGTTCCGGCTTGCTAAACACCGTACCGTTCTCGATATTGGCCAGCAGGCCGCGATAACGACGTTCGTGGTTCTTCTCGGCGACCGAGATGCTCTCGTATAGTTTCGCGATAACTTCAAAGCCCTCTTTGCGGGCGGTTCCAGCGAAATCCTGATACAGCATCGTCCACTCTTCCATCTCGCCATTGGCGGCGGCCAGCAGGTTCTCTGCCGTGGTGCCCACTTTGCCGGCGGGGTAGGTGGCGATGATCTCTACGCCGCCGCCCTCCAGAAAGCTGAAGAAGCGCTTAGCATGTTCCTTCTCCTGCGTGGCGGTCTCGATGAAGATATCCGCGATCTGCACAAAACCGTCTTTCAACGCCTGGCTGGCGAAATAGGTGTAGCGGTTACGCGCCTGCGACTCGCCCGCAAACGCTTTCAACAGGTTTTTCTCGGTCTCGGTACCTTTAACAGAAGCCATCTCTCTCTCCTTATTTAATACACAAATTTTCGCCCGTGACATTCGGGCAAATACTTCCTATCCGATAGTAATATTCCAGTGCCGGTACGTCAAGTGTTTGTGCAATAATTGTACCCCATATACCGGAAGTTTAGCGTATTATCACTGCAAATGCTACTGCCATTTACAGACAAATTGTCACAAGCGTGTGATATTGTATTATCGGTGCTACAATGGGGCTGGTAGAATTTAATTCCCTGGCGCGGAGCAGTTAAGGAGTAATTGCCCTGAAGGGGCAAAGGAATTTAGCTACTTCGTGGCGGACAGCCTCAAAGATGTGGAGGATAGAGAGGGCGTTGCGGGCATGGCCCGCGTCAGTTGGAAAGGTGATAAAGATGAAGGAACACGGGCCGGGTATAATCGACTGACAACCTAATTAAAAAATACGATCTACTAATGCTCAATAGCTCTCAATAGGACACTAACATA
>JBBRXO010000151.1:0-5734 GCA_038248345.1 Armatimonadota bacterium
CCCCCGAGGTCAAGTACACCGTCACCACCCTCAACATCGGCGCCACAGCGGCAACCTTCACGGTGGTGAACGCCACCACGATAACCGTAACCATCCCCGCTGACCTCACCACCGGCCCCAACGACATAACAGTGACCAACCCCGACGGTACCAGCACAGCATCTAGTTACTACGTGGTGCCGATTATCACGTGGTTCGACTGCTGGGATGCCGGATATGATAAAAATGACTACCCGGTTGTCGGCGTACAGATGCAACTCACTGATAATAATGATGATCTGGTAGCGGATCATTTGATACAGTGGCGTGTCGATGAGATTTATGATGCGGAAGAGACACTGGTCTATAAATACGTCGATGGCACCGCACAGAATGATTTCGACATCCGTGAACGAGATGAAAATAACCAGCTCACCTTCGATTACGGCGAGGTGCTGGATGTGTATAGCTACTATGATGAAGATGGCTACTACTGGACGTATTACCGTCTGGGCAATTTCGACGGCATGATCTACGTTGCTGCAGATGACTACAGCATTGACTAAACTATTTTTGAAAGGAAGAAGGAGAATATTATGAAGATGTTGAATTTACGGACATTAGTCCTGGTGGGGATTGTGGGTGTATTGATAGTTGGCGGGGTGGTGCCTTGTATGAGTGTATACCCATTAGGTAAGAACAATGATTATCTAGTTCCGTTAGCTGCAGATACTAATACAACTATTGATGGACAAAAAGATAGCTATACTTGGACACTATATGTTGCGCCTAACCGATACACTCCTGCAAAGGGAAATACACCCGCTCACTTTGCTCACCCAACAAATAATGGTTTTTATGGTTCTGATGACGATAAGAACGCAACCAGTTTTATATTCTACAGAAAGAAACCATTGACATTAAATACGTACGAACCGCTATTTTACGTAACGATGGTAGAAAAGGCAGCTTATAGCTGGGGTAGTAAGGAAAATCTTAATGCGGGTGATATATACCGTAGCGATAGAAGCGATCAGAAATTTTGTTGGGAATTTTATGAAGGACAGAATATGGTATGTCAAGGAAAATCTCAGACTAGTACTAAGTGAGGTATTGGTAGTTAACCGATACTGCTTAATTATTATTTAGTAACATACTCGATGCATCTATTATTAGAAAATATTTTTTTAAAGGAGGATGGTAAATTGATTATCCCCAAGATTATGATACTCTTTGTCTTCTTATGTACATTGTCAACTTTCGTCAAAACTTCCTTTGCCGCCGATTACACACAGGCAGAAGTGCAGGCAATGTTGAACGTTATCAAAAACGGAGATGGGAACGAAAAAGCTCAAGCTGGTATTTATTTCATTGAACACCCAGCTATACCGGAGGCATATGATACTTTATTGAGTGCGCTAAATGACGAACCATCAGTATTTATCAGGTGTAACTTGGCGACAGCCATCGGGGAATATAGAGATATTGGCGCTATTCCAGCTCTGAAAAGGTTTATTGATGATGCAGTAAAGACCGGTAGTTCTATACTTACGGGAAATGCTTATAATGCTATCGCAACTACGGGAGGTGCTGAAGCTGAAGCGATAATCGACAGCGGTACGAAGTCAGATAATATCTTGGTTAAGAACGCTGCGGTTCAAGCAATCGCTTCAGCATTTCATGACCTTGCCCGAATACTCCCTTATTTATCTGATAAAGAAAAGAGTACTCGCATCGTTGCAATTGAATCTATAGTCTATATCTGTACACCAGCAGAAGCATTCGATCACCTGCAACCTTTACTTGTCCAGAAAGACGACATTGAGCAGTATGATACCCTGCTGTCTGCGATGTCTATGATCGACGATGACCGTGCTATTGACGCATTGGTTGCCGCTATGAGTGATGACAATCCCGCTATCCGTTTGAGCGCTATCAGCCACCTGCCAGAGATGAAAAACGATAAGATATTGGCGGCTTTGATCAAAGCATTGAAGGACACCAGCGTCGGCGTACGTGCCGGGGCGGCTAAAGCGTTGGGTACGGAGGCATTCGTCGAAAAGACGGCATTCCAACCGCTAATGGACACATTAGATGATGAAGCGGGTGTGGTGTCGGCTAACGTGGCGCTGTCGTTAGGCGCATATAAGGATAAAGCGGCGATGGAGCCATTGACCAGGGCGTTGCGCAATGATTATTACAGAACGCGGAGCAATGCGGCGCTGTCACTCTTTGCCATCGGCGGCGACGAAGTGATGGACATTATCGGCAAAAGTATGGCGCGCGAGGTAGACCGCAAAGTCCTCTCTTCATTGATCTACGTGATGAAGAAGATGAAAACCGACAAAGTTGCCGCCGCCAAATACATTGACATGGCGATAAAAAACTCCAAGGATGACAACGACAAACTCTTCCACGAAGGCCATTCCGCCCAAATCCAACTAGGCGGAATGCCCAAAGCGCCGACACCAGCGGTGCCGTAATAGAATAGCCAACTCCCTTTCCGCTCTGCGCAGCTTTGCGAGGCGGAAAGGGTTCGCGCTTAGTACCAATCCTATCCGTTTGATTCCCCCAATGGTTTTATAGGAGTTACTTATAACATCACAATAGTCGCAAAACTGACGTGGATCAAGTTCACCGGAGCTATGGTGGTGATATAGACCTGACAGTGAAAGACACGGTTTACGCGAAGCGGGTGATACCTCCACCTTCGCTGGTAGCTAGCTCTGTAGGTCGTCCGTCCATTTTTCGAGGACGGACGACCTACTTATTTCCTTGTCTTCGCAATAGCATTAGCCCCCAGGGCTGCACATGGCATTGATATCTACTCCCGGTTTGAAGGGGCTCATGGCGCGGAGGGTGGCGATGATGGGGGGCATCTTCTCCAGCACGTAGTCGATGTCCGCCTCGGTGGTGCCACGACCCAGCGAGAAGCGGATGCTGCCGTGGGCGAACTCTACCGGGATGCCCATGGCGAGCAACACGTGCGAGGGATCGAGAGAGCCGCTGGTGCAGGCGGAGCCGGAGGAGACGGCGATGCCCACCGCATCCAGGCGCAACAGCATGGCCTCGCCCTCGACATATTTGACGATGATGCTGGCGTTGTTGGGTAGCCGCTGTACACGATCACCGCTGGCGAAGCTATCGGGAATAGCAGCGACGAGGCCATCAAGCAAACGGTCACGCATGGCCGCCTGGCGCAGGGCTTCGGTATCCATCTCGGCCATGGCCAGCTCCGCCGCGCGGCCCATGCTCACGATGCCGGGTACGTTCTCGGTGCCGCTACGCATGCCGCGCTCGTGCCCACCGCCGAATATCTGCGGCTTGATGCGTACACCGCGGCGGATATAGAGCGCGCCCACCCCTTTGGGGCCGTAGAATTTATGCCCGGAGAGCGAGAGCATGTCGACGTTGAGCGCCCCGACATCCACCGGGATATGCCCGACCGACTGCACCGCGTCGGTGTGGAACAACACCTTGGCCGCACGGCAGATGGCGCCGATCTCGGCGATGGGCTGCACTGTGCCCACTTCATTGTTAGCGTGCATAATGCTCACTAACACGGTATCCGGGCGGAGGGCCGCGCGCACTGCCTCGGGATCAACTAAACCAGCTTCGTTAACCGGCAGGTAGGTGACATCACAGCCGCGCTTAACCAGCTCCTCCATAGTGTGCGACACTGCATGGTGCTCGATACTGCTGGTGATGAGGTGCTTGCCTTTGCTCTCCAATGCGGCTGCCGCGCCGAAGATGGCCAGGTTGTCCGCCTCGGAGCCACCGGAGGTGAAGACTATCTCACGCGGCTGGCAGTTGAGCAACTTGGCCAATTCCGCGCGCCCCTGCTCCACCGCCTCATAAGACTGACGGCCAAAGCTGTGCATGGAGGACGGGTTGCCCCAGATCTCCTGCAGATACGGCAACATCGCCTCGATAACTTCCGGAGCCACCGGTGTGGTGGCGGCATGATCTAAATATATAGCTGGCATCTTCTCTACCTCTTTCAAATTAGTCGCTAGTCACTTGTCGCTAGTCACGAGTTCATTACCCTTAGCAATGATTACCCATTTTTGCATGTTAGTCAAGCATTTTTGGTGGTTATTTGCTATTTTTTCGATAAATAGCCGCTGCTCCATATCCCACCACGCGTTCCAGGTCGCCGCTGACATCGCCGGAGGTGTGGTAATGGAGGACTTTTCCGTGGGTTGCTCCGCTTTTCCGCGCAGCGTGGAGCATCGCCGCCGTGGGCAGTACGCCGCACATAGTGATACCTTTTCCGAGCACGATATCGAGCAATCCTTCGGCATCAACTTCGGCAATATGCTTCAATGCCAGCGCATCCAACGTCGCCGCCTGCTGCTGGGGGATGTAATGAGAAAGGTCGCTGCTGGCCACCACCAGCAGGTCTACCTGTGTCGCTAGGTGCGCCAGCGCCGCCCCCAGTCGTTCGATGGCCGTCCCGGCGACATGGCCGATAACGATGGGCACAATGGGCACCTCTCCGAAGGTATATTGCAGAAATGGCACCTGTACCTCCAACGAATGTTCCATGGCGTGCGCGGTGGGATCGAGTCGCAGATCACTATCCAGTTTCAGGAGGCGCTCATTCAGTTGCTGTGCCACCGGCATCACCCCCAGCGGAGTGCGCCAACCGGCGGCGGGTGACAGCGCCAGCGGCGCTCCCACCCCACGGTGATTTACTCCGAGGATCACCACCGCCGTCGGACGCCCGTCGCGCGCCGCTGCCGCGTAGGCCCAGGCAGCAGCGGCCCCGCTGTAGAGATATCCTGCGTGAGGGGCTACGATGCCCAAAAGCTGGCGCGGGCCGGTGCCTACCACCGGCACATCCCCCGGACCCAGCGTCTCAGTGAAACAAGCCTCTATCTCCGCACGCAACCGCTCCGCAGTGGCCTCATAGAATGCCCCGGCTACTGCCGGCGGGCGAATATCTGTCGTCATAAATGGCCTCCTCTCGCAGGTGAAATGATATTTTACTACTTTTATTACTGCTGATGTATGGAAATATTGCGACAACCCCGTAGCAGGGGCGTCCCGCCCATGAAAACGGACGAGAGGAACCACGAAGGCACAAAGGCACAAAGAAAGAAAAATATAAACATGGAAAGCACGGAGTACACAGAGAAGGTAGAATATGTGGGTACCCCTGGGAACGCAGGTCGTAGATCATGAGGTTCTCGAATTGCGTCCCGCCTGCCCTTCTCCCTCTTCCAAACATTTTCCATTGACATCATCTATTATCTTTTCTGTGCTCTCTGTGCCTCTGTGTTGAAAAAAATAATGGAGTCGCAGCCCATTCTACGTAAAACTACCACATTCCTCTAACTTTCGCTATACTAACAACATCATGAATGAAGAAATAAAAGTGCGCCCGGCTACCCGTGCAGATTTGGAAGCTATTGGCAACTTGTGGGTAGAGTTGATCTCTTTCCACGCGGCGGTGGATGCGCGTTTCGCTATCCCACCTAATGGGTGCAAGCATTATATGCAATACGTGAAGGATTGCATCAGCGATAAGTCCTTTTGTGTGCTGGTAGCGGCGGGTGTAAACGGGACGGTTATCGGCTATGTCCTTGGCTACGTGGCCAACAACCTGCCTTTCTTCGCCAACCTGCGCTACGCTTTCCTCAGCGATATCAGCGTCAGCGCAGCCAACCGTCGCCATGGTGTAGGGAAGCAACTGGTGGCGGGAATAATGCAGTGGTTCGCCGGGCGCGGCCTGCACACAGTGCAACTCAAC
>JBBRXO010000152.1:0-5728 GCA_038248345.1 Armatimonadota bacterium
CCTCCAATTCCTCTCTCGCCAGCACGCCTAGGCGGGCTGGCGAGAGAGGAATTGGGGGTAATATCGGAGTTCTATCCACGGATTGCGCGGCCATATTCGTTGCACTCCTATGGTCCACCCGTAGCTAACATCTTTCGCCACTTCGTGGCTGACAGCCTCAAAGATGTAAATAATAGACAGGGCATGGCGGGCGAGGCTATGATAATATTCCGGGGGAATGGTTAAGAACCGTAGTAGCGCGTATTGAATTTGGTCTCGGACGGAGTTTATAGGATTAGAATGATTGGAGGGTGATGATTGCATAACCTCCTTCTCGCTGGGATTGAAATCCCGGCTGCTGGGCACTGTCATTCGACAAGCTCATGATCTACGGCCAGTCGTCCGCCTTCGCGGACTTGTCTAAACCGAATGATGGCGCGCTTTAGCGTGCTTGTGGCTGTTAGCCACCTCCTTTAGGGGGTGGGGTAGCGGTGAGTTATTCCCAGGGCTCACGCCCAGGGCTATATTCCGTCACCGCTTCGCGGTGGTTACTTGATAAGAACATATGGGGAATAAAAAAGCCGTTCACGGTTTTGGAACTTGGAACATTAATGTGCAACAAAACGACAACAACAATCAAATAACAGACTCCACCTGCCCCTGCGCCACACCACCGGCGGGGCGGCGGGTGACGCCACGGGAGCTGGGGTGGCTGGCGGGGTATCTGCTAGTGGGGGTGCTGGGGTATTTCTACCTCTGGCAGGCGGCCTTCTGGGTGACGCACACGTTGCTGCGGCTGCCGGTGGTGGAGCAGGTGAAGGTGGGCGTCGGCTTTGCCTGTATCAGTTGCGGGGCGAATGTGGCGGAGCTGACGGCGCAGATGCGGATGAGCCTGGCGGTGGAGTTCTTCGTCTACGAAGTGCCTAAGGTACTGATACTCCTCACCGGCGTGGTCTTTCTGGTAGGCATCCTGCGCAGTTTTTTCACCCCGGAGCGCACGCGGGCGCTGCTGGCGGGCAAGCGCACCTTCCTCGGCAATATCCTCGCCGGGGTGCTGGGGGTGGCCACTCCCTTCTGCAGTTGCTCCGCCGTGCCGCTCTTCATCGGCTTCGTCTCCGCCGGGGTGCCGTTGGGCGTCACCTTCAGCTTCCTCATCAGTGCGCCGATGGTGAATGAGGTGGCGTTGATCCTCCTCTGGGGGTTGTTCGGCTGGCGCGTGGCCATTATATATCTGGCGGCAGGTCTGACTATCGCCATCGTCGCCGGGTGGGTTATCGGCAAACTTAAGCTGGAGCGCTACGTGGAGCCGTGGGTGTACACGCTGCCCGGTGGCGCTACCGATACCGGCGAAGAGCAGCAGCTCGGTTGGGGCGAGCGCCTCGACTTCGCCTATACCGCCGTGCGCGACATCGTCGGGCGCGTCTGGCCCTTCATCCTGCTGGGCATCGCGGTGGGCGCGGGCATCCACGGCTATGTGCCCAATGACATGATGGCGGGGATAATGGGCGCGCGCGCCTGGTGGTCAGTGCCGGTGGCGGTGCTGGTGGGCGTGCCGCTCTATTCCAACGCCGCCGGGGTGATCCCAATAATGGAGGCGCTGCTGGCCAAAGGCGCGGCGCTGGGCACCGTCCTCGCCTTCATGATGTCGGTCATCGGCCTCTCCCTCCCCGAGGTGATCATCCTGCGCAAAGTGCTAAAACCGCAACTGATCGCGGTCTTCCTGGGCGTGGTAGCGCTGGGGATATTGGCGGTGGGGTATTTATTTAATCTGTTGTTGGATTTTTAGGTTTCAATATGATGTCTGGAAGGATGCCAAGCCTTAGCGCGGCCCCGCTGACCATTCGAGTCTAAGGGCCGCGATTGCTTTCATCACCCACTGAAGGAGGTGGCTAACAACGGCAAATTCACTAACGTATAATCGTAGCGCGCAGCGCCCTGCAGCCGGGATTTCAATCCCAGCTAAAATATGGTGCTAGGAATTGCAACCCCGTTCTCATGGGCGAGACGCCCATGCTACGATCTTCCAATCATTTTATTATCTTCTCTGTGTGCTCTGTGTTGAAAAGCGGTGATCTCATTCACATGGTAGTCTATCCCCAGCGCCTCCACCACGCGCACGTTCTCCGCTCCCACGCCTCCGCCGCCAGGAAGGCGACGATGGCCGAGTCCAGCCCGCCGGAGAGGTTCACCACCCAGCGCCCACATGCATTACCGGTGATCGACTCGCCAGTGTGGCGAATGGCGTTCACCAGAATCCGCCGAACTAGGTTGGGATTGATATTCAAGATGTTGGTATTTGGCATTGGTTATTTACCTCATTAATCGTCTTATGCTGGGATTGAAATCCTGGCTGCAGGGCGCTGTCATTCGACAAGCTCATGATCTTCGACCGGTCGTCCGCCTTCGCGTACTTGTCTGCTGCGAATGATAGCGCCCTTCAGGGTGCTTAACCTTGATAGCCACGTGTTTTAGCGCGTGGTGGCGGAAAGGAAAAGAGTATAATATCGGGGTTCTATCCACGGGCTGCGCGGTCATATTCGTTGTACTCATATGGTCGCTTCACCCGTGGCTAACATCTTTCGTCACTTCGATGCGGACAACCTTAAAAATGTGGATAATGCTACCGACATTATAAGCGCTGCCGACTTTATCGTGAAAAAATAATTGGAAATTTAGCAGGAATTTCGCCTCATACGCATAATAGGTAATATGTCCGGTTGACACCGGGCAATGGGGAAACCTATAATGTAATGTATGGGGCGAATGTCTCGACAACCTCGCCGTGCCATTAATGACACGGCGCAGCTTCAATTTAATTTATTAGAAGAAAACGCACCGGCGGTGTCGGAGCGAAAGGGGACGGCAGTGGTAAAACTACATGACGGCCAGGCAAAGATAAAAGTTATTGGCGTGGGCGGCGGAGGCAGCAATGCTGTTGATCGCATGATCGACGCCGGTCTTAGCGGCGTCGAATTCATCGTCGCCAATACGGATATGCAGGCGCTGTCACGCTCATCCGCCGAACGTAAGATGCAACTCGGCGAGGATGTTACGCGTGGATTAGGCGCTGGCGGAAACCCAGAAGTGGGACGCCAGGCCGCCGAAGAAAGTCGCCAGGATATCAAAAATATGCTGGATGGCGCCGACATGGTCTTTGTCACCGCTGGTATGGGCGGCGGCACCGGCACCGGAGCCAGCCCAGTCATCGCCGAGACGGCGAAAGACCTGGGCGCGCTCACCATCGGTGTGGTCACCAAGCCCTTCCGCTTTGAAGGCAAGCGTATGCAAGCCGCCGTGGACGGGATCAACCGCTTCAAGGGTAAAGTTGATGCGCTCATCACCATCCCTAACGAACGCCTGCTAGGTGTGGTGCCAAAAAACACCACCATGATTGAAGCCATGCGCTACGCTGATGAAGTGTTGCGCCAGGGCGTGCAAGGCATTTCCGACCTCATCACCGTCAGCGGTCTCATCAACTTGGACTTTGCCGACGTAAACGCTGTACTCTCCAACGCTGGCACCGCCCTGATGGGCATCGGCGAAGGCCAGGGCGAACGCCGCGCCGCCGAGGCCGCACAGGCCGCTATCAGCAGCCCACTACTGGAAACCAGTATGGAAGGCGCCACCCGCATCCTCTTCAACATCACCGGTAGCATGAACCTGGGACTGAATGAAGTTGACGAAGCAGCGAATATCATCGCCACCGCCGCTGGCGTGGAAGATGCCAACGTGATCTTCGGCATCGTCTTTGATGATAAAATGGAAGACCGCGTGCGCATAACCGTAGTAGCCACCGGCTTCGCCACCGACCCATTAGAAGAAGCCAACCGCGCGCTCATCGCCCAGTCCGCTGCGCCTATCATCACCTCATCTAACGATAGCGGTGATAGCGACATGGAAATCCCCAGCTTCCTGCGCCGCAGGTAGTTTTTTTAATACTAACATGGACATACTGGATAGATAGGATATAAAAGAGTTAATATCCTACCTATCTCGTATATCCATGTTTTTTTGCTGAGGGTGCGAGAATGGATGACCTGATACAATTCGTGACCTGTAAAATAGGAAAATAACATAGCCCCGGGCGCAACCCGGGGAAGTGGTTTACCTACATAATGTCATGAGTTCGGTAAGCCTACCCCGGGTTGCGCCCGGGGCTATGTTATTTATCAGATTGAATGGTTATTAACCGTATCAGCGCATATTGAGGGTGATTGCGGGCGAATCCCACGCTAGTATCCTGCTTATCCTGTCCATCCATGTTAATACTACCAGCTAGCCACAGTATCACTAACTGCCGCGCTTTCGCCTGCTAGATGCCCGGTGCTCCAGGCTATCTGCAGGTTGAAGCCTCCGGTGAAGGCGTCTACATCGATCACCTCCCCCGCGAAATAGAGGCCGTGGATGATCTTTGATTCCATGGTAGTAGAGTTGATCTCGCTCACATTCACCCCACCTGCGGTGACGATCGCCTCGCTTAACGGGCGCGTCTCTTTCACCGTCAGTGTCAGATGTTTCAGCAGTTGCACCAGCGCCAGCCGCTGTTCGCGGGTGATCTTGCTCACCGGGGCATGGGGGCCGATGCGCGAGAGGGTGACAATCACCGGGATAATACTGGTGGGTAACAACGCCCCTAGCGCATTACCGAAGTGGCGTTTGGCGTTCTCCAGAAAGTCTCTTTGCAGCCGGTCATCCAGCTTCGTCTCATCCAGACCCGGCTTCAGGTCGATCACCAGTTTACTTCCCGGCTTATCCGCCACAAGACTGCTGGCGGTGAGCACCAGCGGACCGGTAACGCCATAGTGCGTAAAGAGCATCTCGCCGATCTCACTGCGCAGCTTTTTGCCTTCCGGCGATACGGTGGTCAGCTTCACATTGCGTAACGACAACCCCTGCGCCTCGGTAGGCCAGCTCTCCTCGGTGACTATGGGTACTAATCCCGCGTGAATGGGGGCGATGGTGTGTCCCAGCTCCTCGGCCATGCGGTAGCCATCTCCAGTAGAGCCGGTGATCGGGTAGGAAGCGCCGCCGGTGGCGAGGATGACGGCATCGGCAGAGAGGAAAGCACCGCCTTCCATATCAATACCGCTCACTTTGCCGCCGCCAAAGCTGATTCGGCGCACGGTGACGCCCGCGTTCACTTCTACGCCGGCATTAATACAATATTTCCGCAGTGCATCAACAACTTCTTCGGCATTGTCACTCACCGGGAAGACGCGGTTGCCGCGCTCCACCTTCAGCTTCATGCCCAGATTCGTGAAGAATGTCTGCGTATCCTTCGGCCCGAAATTATGCAGCGCCGAACGCAGGAACTTGGGATTAGTGGGTACATGGGCCAGCAGGTCATTAATCTCGGTATCATTAGCCAGGTTACATCGCCCCTTGCCGCTGATCTGCAGTTTACGCCCGACAGTACGGTTCTTTTCAATCAGCAACACGTCAGCCCCGCGCTCCGCCGCCCGTCCCGCCGCCATCAGCCCCGCCGCCCCACCACCAATTACAATAACTTTTCGCATACTATAAGTGTAACACGTAAGGCGGGGGAAGGGGAAACGGTGGTTTGTAGCATGGGCGGGATGCCCATGAGCGCGGGGTTTAAAACCGTACACCACCCCCTGAAGGAGGTGGCTAACAACTGCAAGCACGCTAAAGCGCGCTATCATTCGGTTCAGAAAAGTCCGCGAAGGCGGACGACCGGCGCGTAGCGCCCTGCAGCCGGGATTTCAATCCCAGCGGAAACATGAGGCCC
>JBBRXO010000153.1:0-5557 GCA_038248345.1 Armatimonadota bacterium
GTAGGTCAGCAGAAAACTAACCCCACCGACGGCGCGGCCATGCTCTGGGTGCCCGGAAATACCTTTACTATGGGTACGGAATATGATAACTGGTGGACACCTGCTACACAGCAGGTTACGTTATCCGGTTACTGGATATATAAATATGATGTCACGGTGGCGCAATACCGCGCGTTCTGCGCGGCGACCGCGCGGGCGTTGCCGTCCTTCCCCTCCGGCTACAGTTGGACAGGGAAGAGCGGCTGGGCGGACCCGGCGTTGCAGCAGCACCCTATCGTTAATGTCACCTGGTTCGACGCGCAAGCCTACGCGACGTGGGCGGGGGTGACGTTGCCGACCGAGGCGCAATGGGAATATGCTTCACGCGGCCCGTCGGGCAACAATTATCCCTGGGGTGGCACGGCAACGTCAGGCGACCCTTACAATGGCTGGGATGAGACGAAGTGCGCAAACTACGATAATTCATATTATGTAGGTAAGAGTACCTGGCCGGTGGGTAGTTTCCCTGCTGGGGCCAGTTGGTGTGGGGCGCAGGATATGGCGGGTAATGTCTGGCAATGGTGTGGCGACTGGTACGGCAACTATTCTGCCACCCCGGTTACCAACCCCACGGGGCCGGCAACGGGCAATTACCGCGTGCTGCGGGGCGGTTCGTGGGGCGACTACATCAACGACTACGACCGTGGCGCGTGTCGCTACGTCAACGACCCCGACTTCTACGGCTTCATCATCGGGTTCCGTTGTGCGTCTCTCTCGCCAGGACCGTAATTACTTGTCTTAGAACCTTGATTCGCCTGATTAGAGGATTAGGTTGAAGGTAATGCCTCTGCTGTTGGATAGCGATTTTTGTTTAATGTTTAATGTTCAATGTTCAATGTCCAACAGAAGAGGCTATCCAACAGTGTAGACGAATAGGTCAGAGATAATCCTTTAATCATGCGAATCTGGGTTCAGACCTGAGGCTAACCCCTACCTGGGGTTAGCCTCAGGTCTGGTTTCACTTGCATGAACAACCATCCAATTGGACACCCCTTCTCTTTCACAAATTGGTACACACCACCACCTCTATTTCCTACCTCCTACCTTTATTTGTAGCATACCAAACCTATCATTAAACGCCAAAAAATCCCCCGCTCATTTTTCAATAGTAGACTTAAAGTAGGTCGAGACTAGACCAATACCAGAGCAAGGCTAGCCCCAAATTATCCCCATAACTTTGAAAAATTGCTTATAATGGATACTTAAATAACTTACCAATAACAACCTTCTATCCCCATCATCGGCCCCATTCTTTGACGCTCACCCCCCCTTTGCGCTACAATTCTATATTATCAGTTGGGAGAGTGCCACATGCCAATGACTATAACCGAGAAGATTCTCGCTGCTCATGCCGGGCTGGATTCCGTCCGCCCCGGCGATTTCGTCCGCTGTCGGCTGGACTTCGTCCACGGCAACGATATAACCGCCCCTATCGCCATCAACGAATTTGAGAAGATGGGCGTGGCCAATGTCTTCGATAAAGAGCGGGTAGGGCTGATCCCAGATCACTCCACCCCCAATAAAGATATCAAATCTGCGCAGCTCACTAAAATGATGCGCGAGTTCGCCAAGTGCCAGTGCATCACCCATCACTTTGAAGTAGGACGCATGGGCGTGGAGCATGCGCTGTTACCGGAGCAGGGGCTGGTATTACCGGGCGACTGCATCATCGGCGCTGACAGCCACACCTGCACCTATGGCGCCCTGGGCGCTTTCTCCACCGGCGTGGGCAGCACCGACCTTGCAGCGGCGATGGCGCTGGGCGAGACCTGGTTCCGCGTGCCGGAGAGCATGAAGTTCGTATTTACCGGCGAACGCCAGCAGTGGGTGAGCGGCAAAGACTTGATCCTCTACACCATCGGCAAAATCGGCGTGGACGGCGCGCGCTACCGTGCCATGGAGTTCTGTGGGGACACCATCGAGGGTCTCTGTATGGCCGATAGAATGGCTATCTGCAACATGGCCATCGAGGCCGGCGGCAAGAACGGCATCATCGCCCCCGACGAAACCACCCGCGAATATATCAAAAACCGTGCCCAGCGAGAATACAAATTCTACGCCAGCGACGCCGATGCCCAATATCTGGAGACCTTCGAGTGGGACGCCGCCACCATCGAACCACAGGTGAGCTTCCCCTTCCTGCCCTCCAATGCCAAGCCGATCAGCGAGGCGATTGCACTCAACGTCACCATTCAGCAGTCCGTCATCGGCTCCTGCACTAACGGGCGCATTGAAGACCTGCGCGTGGCAGCAGAAGTGCTGAAGGGCCATAAAGTCCACCCGGATGTGCGCCTGATCATCATCCCGGCCACGCAGGAGTCCTGGTTGGCAGCAGTAAATGAAGGGCTGATGGATATCTTCGTCGCCGCCGATGCCGCTGTGAGCACCCCCACCTGTGGGCCGTGCCTGGGTGGGCATATGGGCATCCTGGCCGACGGCGAACGCGCAGTGGCTACCACCAACCGCAACTTTGTCGGGCGCATGGGGCATACTACCAGCGAAGTCTATCTGGCCAATCCGGCCATCGCCGCCGCCTCGGCGATCCTGGGCCGCATCGGCAGCCCGGAAGAGCTTTAACTTTCGCTCAATGTAGTACTTGATTGACACACCTCCGGTTGGTTACATAGCCAAATGGGGGTGTGTTGTTATATGATAGCTGTAGGAGGCCAATGATGATTATTGATATTCATGATGAAAATGAACTGGCGGAGTACCTTGTACAGAGTGAGACCGCGCCGGTGTTCTTGCTGAAGCACTCCACCCGATGCCCCATCTCGTCGGCGGCGTACCGGCAGTTTATCATTTTTGCCGAATTGGAGATATCTCCCTGCGCGCGTGTGCTGGTGATTGAGGATCGCAGTTGCTCGGATGCAATCACCCACAATACCGGAGTCTCGCACTGCTCACCGCAGGTGCTCCTGTATAAAAAGGGCAAAGTAATCTGGCACACCTCACACTTCGATGTCACCGTGGCGAAGATGCAGGATGCGTATAATAAGGCAGTTGAAGAGAAATAGTTAGAAGCACCGAAATGGTGTTGGAGATATAATGCTGACAATAAGAACCTTACCCGGCGCGCCGCTGGAGACTAACTGTTACCTGGTGGGGGACTTGGCAGTGGGGAAGGCTATCCTGGTGGACGCCCCCTGGCAGCTGGTAGGCGATATACAACAATTGGTGGCGGAGCTGCAGGTGACGGTGACGGAGATTGTGCTGACGCACGGACACTGGGATCACACCATGGGGCTGTCGGAGTTGCGCGATGCTACCGGGGCGACGACGGCTGTTGCTGCTGAAGATGAGGAGATGATCGTTTATCCAACCTATGCCCCGTTCAGCTTCCCATTTGAGCTGGTACCCGTCACACCGGATAGATTATTGCACGAGGGAGATACGATTAGGGTGGGGGAGGTTGCCTTTACCGTGCTGTCCACGCCGGGCCACACCCCGGGCTGTATCTGTCTGTATTGCAGCGAAGAAGGGTTGCTTTTCAGTGGGGATACGCTTTTTCAGGGAACCTGCGGGCGGTTGGATTTCCCGGGTGGCTCGCCCGCGCAGATGATGGAAAGTTTAGCCCGCCTGCGTGAGCTACCGCCGGCCACGCGCGTATTCCCCGGCCACGGCGAAGAGACCACTATCGGAGCCGAGCAGTACTGGCTGCGCAATGTCGATCTTCGCGACGGATATTAACATGTACGATCTCCCGGAATTGCTGGCAAATGAATCTACACTGGCGGAACTAAAGGATATTGTGTCAGGCGTTTCTCCAGTTCGGCAATTGCGTGATGCCAAAATAAAGCTCACCGGGCGCTGTAATCTGCGCTGCGGTTTCTGCCGTTGCTGGCGCACCGACGCTGGTGATGAATTGACCAGTGCGGAATTGCACAATGTGTTGGATGGTCTGGCCGCGCTAGGCTGCCGCAAAATTCACTTCACGGGCGGCGAGCCAACGTTACGCGCAGACTTGCCCGAGTTAATCGCCCACGCAGCCCGTGCTGGTATGCGCACCGCGCTCACCAGCAACGGGACACTGCTCACCGAGGAGTTGGCCAGGGAATTGGTAGTTGCTGGGTTGGTAGGGATAACGATTTCTCTGGATGCTCCCCACGCTGAGTTGCACGACGCTATTCGGGGAGTAAAAGGTACTTTCAAGGCGGCGGTGGCGGGTATCAAAAATATGCGTCGTGCGCGCAAAGTCAACGGCACACGCTTAAAGATTCGCATCAATACAGTGCTCACGCGCCACAACTATCACCTTTACCCCGAGCTGTTATCACTAGCAGGTGAATTGGGCGTGGATGACGTGACCCCTTTGCCGGTTGATGAGGGTGGCAGTAAGCGTAACCGCCTCTCCGCCTGGCAACTGGAGGAGTTCAACGACGACATCGTCCCGGCGGCCATCGAGCTACGCCTGAAGTATGGCTTCGGTATGGGACAGGAGTTGCAATACCCCTTTGGGGTGGTGCGACCGGAGATGAAGCAGGCTGCCTCGGTGGAGTATGCGCGTGGTTACTACCGTCAGCACCTCTGTTACGCCCCCTGGCTCACCACCCTTATCACCTGGCGCGGTGATGTTTTTCCCTGCTGTATGACGCGGGACAAAATCCCATCTATTGGTAACGTTAAAGTGGCCACCCTATGTGATATCTACACCGGCGCAGCATATACCGCTTTCCGTACCGCCTTCCGGCAGGAACGCCTGGCACTATGCCATCGGTGCGATAATTATCTGGCGGAGAATATCTTGCTCAATCGGGCGAGGGCTGATGTTGTCCTTCGCTAAATAGCGGAAACAGTACAGGCCACACATTTAGTGGCCTGTACTGTTTTCAGCTTCGATTGCATCGTCCCGAATGGGATTAACACACGATCTTTAATGTTCAGCTGTTGGCGCCGGTTTGTCCATTATCGCCAGCTGTTTGGGGGTTAGGATGGCCCGTAGCTGCAGCTTGATATTATCGTATATGGCCATCATCTGGGTGCGTTTGTCGGCTTCTGATAAGGTCGCATTCTCGCGGATAAGTTTCTTCGCAGGTTCTGCCGCGATACTGAAGGCTTTTAACTGTTCTGCTTGTGCGGCGGTTAATTTTACCCCGAAGGCCACTACAGGTTCGGGCGTGGGGAGCTTATCCATTTTAGCAAGCTGTTCGGTGGTTAGTATGGCCCGTAGCTGCAGCTTGATATTATCGTAAATGGCCATCTTCTGGGTACGCTTCTCAGCTTCAGACAATTTTGCATTCGCGATGATAGCTTTCTCTGCAGGGCCTGCCGCGGCAATGAAAGTTTTATACTTTTCTGCCTGCGCGGCGGTTAATTTTACCCCGAAGGCCACAACAGATTCAGGCGTGGGGGGCTTGTCCATTATAGCCAGCTGTTCGGGGGTTAGGATGGCCCGTAGCCGCAGCTTGATATTATCGTATATGGCCATCATCTGGGTGCGATTGTCGGCTTCTAAAAAGATCGCATTCTCGCGGAAAAGTTTCTTCGAAGTTTATTACTCGAGAGTGAAGGCTTTTTA
>JBBRXO010000154.1:0-5421 GCA_038248345.1 Armatimonadota bacterium
CCAGTTTCAATGCCTGTCGGCATTCATTACCCGTTGCAACAAGTAGACGACTCCCATCTACCGTGCCCCAGACGTTTCAATGCCTGTCGGCATTCATTACCCGTTGCAACTCGCGCGACATTCCGGTTTGTTGACTGTGACGATGTTTCAATGCCTGTCGGCATTCATTACCCGTTGCAACGGAGGCACAGAGTGAGTAAATTCTATCCAAAGGCAGTTTCAATGCCTGTCGGCATTCATTACCCGTTGCAACGAATGCGGTTGCAGCATGATATACGGTGATATTAACCCAGTTTCAATGCCTGTCGGCATTCATTACCCGTTGCAACAACCGGCTGGCAGACATAACGCCGAAAGCAGTGGGGTTTCAATGCCTGTCGGCATTCATTACCCGTTGCAACGCCAGCAACTAACATAACGGTAGAGGATGGAGTGGTTTCAATGCCTGTCGGCATTCATTACCCGTTGCAACTAGTCCTTCTAGTGGGTTGCCTGGAATCATATATGTTTCAATGCCTGTCGGCATTCATTACCCGTTGCAACGGCCACGCTCGTAATTCACACTCAAAATCGCGAACCTGATGAGATTCTAGTGGTTAATGCCGGGCATGTCAAGCGCCCACACGGAACCCCTCTCGAAAAGCTTCCGCGAACCTCACGCCTGCGACTACCGCGCTGGTGGTTCGCGCTATCAGGTTGCGCCTGCAGGTGACCTTACCTAGCATGCCACCGGGCTGCTGCACGCGTCTGCCCCATGCCGCGGAAGGTCTCCACGCCGGTGCCGGCATAGTTGGCGAAGTTCGCCAGCTGGCTCAGCGTGGTGGTCAGCTCCTCCGGGGCGGTAGCTGCGCCGATTACATCAAATACCGCCGCGCCGACGAAGCCGACCAGGCGCTGCTTCTCCCCCAGGCGAATCTCCTGCGTCTCCCCGTGCATCCGCGAGAGCGCCAGCCGGGGCAACAGCTCCAGGAAGGCGTCGGGGATGGGGGGCTGCTGCATCCTGCCCAGCAGGCAATTCCACTTGTGATACCAGCTGGTGACCATGCGCGTGGGGTCGGGGAAGGGGTAGCTGACCTTAGTCTTATGCAGCGGGTCAATTATCAAGGTGTCCTGGTAAGTAGTCGGGGTGATAAAATCGACCATCAGTCGCGAAGCCGGTGCGGATACTGCCATTATCTCTGCGATAGTGGTCGACTCCCCCAGCCGCACCTCCTGCAGGTGGTACTCTTCCCGTCCCAGGCGCAGCATCGGGTCATGCGCCGCCAGCCCCTGCAGCAGCAGGCTGCCCACCTGCTCCAGCAGCACGCAGATATCCAGCTCCCAGCACCCATCGCGCCACCACAGCGGGCTAAGCGTCAACGGCTTCGGCCAGGTATCGTCATGCATATCCTGCGCAAACCCCGGATCAACCCCCGCCAAGCAGTCATAAACCATCGCCCGCAACCCATTAGCATGGCGAAATTCCGCCCCCTGCTCCAGGAGCGCCGGCGCTGGCCCGGCAAATATAAGATGTATGTGTGCTGGCATAAGTTGTTACTCTCCGTGATGACAGGAATGATAATACCACATGCACTACTTACTGCCAAACTGCGGGGCGCTGGTTGATGTGCTGGTTACATTGCTAGTCATGATTTGCCAATACAACCTATTCAGCAGTATTATGATGTTGACTCTACTCATTGGTATCTATCATTTATAAGGAGCCATCCTCACCGTGTACTATCCATCACATCATTCCAACTCGTTGCCACTTTAAACCGTGCCGGGTTGTCACTACCAGCGATGGCTTTGAAGTGCGCTTTGCCACATTCTATCTTTGCACTTTCTCTACCCCCCAGGTCGTCACTGAAAAGGCCGCCTTTGGTCTCGACGACGAAGTAGAGGCGTTCGCCATCTTCTTCTTGCACCAGCACGGCCCAGTCGGGGTTGTAGGTGCCCAGCGGGGTCGGCACTTGGAACCAGCCGGGCAATTTGGCATATACCTTCACGGCTTCGTTATGCTCCAGTTGTTCGGCGAAGGTACGCTCTACAACAGGGGAATCATAGACGACATACTCATACACTGACTTCTCGGTAGCCAGCATATTCTTCAGATACCCGGTCAACTCTTCGGTGCTGAATAGCTCCTGGGCGTAGTAGCTCTGGTCACCGATGCGCTGGTACTTGATACCGTCGACTATTGCCAGCCGTTTAGCTCGATTAATGGATTCAGCGGCAATATCAATGAACTGCTGCGGGTTCTTGGTGAAATCGTCCAGCCGTTCGCTCTCGGTGAGAATCCGCACAATACTGCGGCGTGTTAATTGCGTTTTGTCTTGCAGGTCGGTCAGCAAGTCCGGGAGCTCAATATCCGTCTCGTATATCGCCACCGGTTCAGAGACGCGCGTTTCCTTTGTGTCGATTCCTGATTTACCGATAGTCAAATCCGCTTTGCGCCACTGTAGCCGAGTGCGGGCGATGGGGGGAGCGTTAGTTATCGCCTTGGTGCAGGTGGTCAATAGTGCTTCATTATCAAACTGCACCCGGTAGGTGGTTTTGTGTTTAATGCGCTCCCACAAGGCTTTGAACTCAGCACTCTCCAATATCGCCTGGCGCGTTTTGATCTGTCTGCGCTCGTCGGCGTTTTTGATCTCCAGTCTGCCCGCTAACTTACGTAGCACTTCTTTTATCTGCGGTAGTTGCTCGGTAAATGCTTCTGGCACCGTTAAGGTACCATCTTTAAGGGCGATTCGCAGGGCATCCTGCACTTTGCCCCGGCTATCCACCATGCCCATCTCGTGCAGGTGCTCCCAGATTGCCATTGATGGTGCCACGCCCAGCGGTTGTGTCTGCCCCACCTCATCCATTACCGGTATGGCAGCAAACTGATGCTTCTCCACAATACCGAAGCGAATGCCTGTGTCTTCCTCTATCTCCTTCTGCAGGTTTTCGGCGAATTCCTCATAGCTTTCAGTGGCTATTACCGTGAGGGTGTTAATATCGAACCCCTGCAGGCGCTCGCCCTGTTGGTTTACGCACAGGCGCAGACCGCGCCCTATCGTTTGGCGGCGTTCCCGCTCGGTACTCATATCGCGCAACGCGCAAATCTGGAAGACGTTAGGGTTGTCCCATCCTTCCTTCAGCGCCGAATGGGAGAAGATAAATTTCAGTTTGGTATCGAAGCTAAGCAGCCGCTCTTTGTCCTTCATAATCAAGTTATACGCGCGCTCGGAGTTATCCCTGCCCGTCTGGTTGCCTTCGGCGGTATCAGTCCAGCCGCCTTTTTTGTCGATGGAAAAATAACCTTCATGCACTTCCCTTGCTTCGCTCGCTACATCTGCTTCATTGAAGAGCGACTGGTAATCGGGATGGCTAAGCAGACGCATATACTCCTCTTCAAAGATGTGGGCATATTTGCCTTTCTCCATATTACCGTCCGCATCAATATTGCGGTAATAGCTGACGTGGTCGATGAAGAACAGGCTCAACACTTTAATCCCCATTGGGCGCAGGCGCAGCTCTTTGTCCAGGTGCTCCTTGATGGTGCGGCGGATCATCTGCCGTTGCAACGCATCCTGGTCGACACCGCCGAAGGATTCACCCAGTTTCAGCCATTGTTCGCCGCCGGGCACGCGTAGCTCGATCAGCTCTTTGTCTTTGGCGCAGTTGATCTCACCCACCAGGCAATTGGCATAGACCGCGCGTCCGGTGACTTGCTCCAGATCATCGCCATCCTGCACGATCTTTATCTTACACGCCACTTTTGTGCCTTGTTGGATATCCAACTCTACTTTAGCTTCGATGGTACTATGTTTATTACTCACTGATATCAGTCTTACATATGGCTTGTTGTGCCCGCCTTCTACACCTGCCGACGCTACTTCAATCTGCTTCACCAGTTTCTGCTCGTAGGCGTCCACGGCGTCCAGCCGGTAGACCATATGGTGTTTGTCCACATGCGTAGCACTATAGCGCAGCGTGCAGAGTGGGTTCATCATCCCCAGCGCCTCTTTGCCACGCCCCTCCAGCCCGCCGTCCACACTTTGCGGCTCATCCACGATAACAATGGGGCAAGTGGATTTTATAAGGTCGATAGGCTTCTCACCGCCCGTCTTCTCGCTATCTTTGTAGAGGTTATTTACATCCTTCTTGTTGATCGCGCCCACGGTGACCACCATTATCTGGATGTGCGGGCTAGTGGCGAAGTTACGCACCTGACCAAGTTTGCTGGAATCGTAGAGGAAATACTCATACGGCGCGTTGGCATAGATACCCCGCAAGTGCTCTTCAGTTATCTGCAGGGTCTTGTACACACCCTCTTTTATAGCCACCGAGGGCACCACAATGACGAACTTGGTGAAGCCATACCGCTTGTTTAGCTCGAAGATAGTGCGCAGATAGACATATGTCTTGCCGGTACCCGTCTCCATCTCCACCGTGAAGTCACCGGAGGCGAGTGACACCGACGAGCGCAGGCCATTGTGGATTTGTACATTCTGCAGGTTGATCAACACGTCGTCATTCAGCAATTGTAGTCGGTTACCGATGCCCAGATCACTCTCCAAACTCGGTAGGTTGAGGTTTTGTGCAACCTCTCGCGTCACGGTGAACTCCGTTCGGCAGACCTCCTGCCCGCGGAACAGGTCACACACGGCTTCTATTGCGGCTGCCTGAAAAGGCAGCTCTGGATCAAAATGTAATTTCATGGCATTCCCTTTCGGATAGTACAGCCTTTATATCGTATTGCATTTTAGTTAGGATTTACAGAATTAACAGGAATACCGCCTTCGGCGCACGATGACACAACACCGGCGAAGCCGAATCCTGTCCCTCCTGTTAATCCTGTCTAAAAAAACTCACTTACAGACTCCGCACATTCCGCAGCCCTCATGTCGAACTATCCAGAATTGCCTGGCGCAGTAACTTGGCCCGTTCACTCTCTGAAACCAGCATAGCCAGGTTCAGGAAAGCCCGAAAGTCAAAGACATCGAGTTGGGGGGTCTTTGCGATGTTCCCGAAATCTGTTTCGCGAACATCCAATCCACGGATCGCGACCTTCAGCGCTTTCAAGCGATTACCCTTCAACACCTCATAACCGTTTCGCGCCAATTCCTCGGCGTGCTGCTCCAGGTAATTTTCTATGGTTCGTACAGTGACCTCAAAAAAAGAGGCCATCTGCTCTTTAAGCACCACGGTCTTTCCTTCGAACGGGATGCCTTGAATCCCCGCCGCTTTCTCGATCTCGGCAAGCGCATATGGATTATTCAAGATGTTTTGCCTGTCGACAGATGAGCTTATCAGATCTTTGTTCATCATTCCCTCCCCTTACAGACTCCGCACATTCTTCAGCCCGTATTGCTGGAGGATGGCGGTGAGATTGGTTTTGGCAATATCGTCGGCGAAGGCGCTGTCACGGAAGACGAGTTGTGTCTCGACTGCCGG
>JBBRXO010000155.1:0-5227 GCA_038248345.1 Armatimonadota bacterium
AGATCGCCGCGCAGGTGAAGAGCGGCGCGCACCGCTACCATGAAATAGCCGTGCTCTACCGCATCAACGCGCTCTCGCGCGTCTTCGAGCATATGATGATCAGCCAGGGGATCCCCTATCGCATCATCGGCGGGCTGAAGTTCTTCTCGCGCAAGGAGATCAAGGACATCCTCGCTTACCTGCGCGTCATCTACAATCCCGACGACGGCGTCAGCCTGCGCCGCATCATCAACACCCCCGTGCGCGGCATCGGCAACACCACCATCGCGCGCATGGAGGAGGTGGCCGCCGCCAGCGGGCGTAACCTCTTCCAGGTGGCGCTGGATGTGGACAGCGCCGGCCTGCCCGCGCGCGCCGCCACCGCGGTGCGCCGCTTCGCCGAGATGATTAAAAAGCTGATGAAACGCGCTGCCTCTACTACTATCACGGACCTGACCACGGCAGTGATAGAGGAGAGCGGCTACGAGGCGTCGCTGCGCGAAGAGAACACCGTGCAGGCCAACACCCGGCTGGAGAACGTGCGCGAGTTGCTCTCCGCCACCAAGGAGTTCGAGGCGGAGGCCGAGGACACCGAAGGGCGTAGCCTCGCCTCCTTCCTGGAGCAGGTGACGCTGGTGAGCGACAATGAAGAGAAGGATGGCGCGGGCGACATGGTGACACTGATGACGCTGCACGCTGCCAAAGGGCTGGAGTTCCCGGTGGTCTTCCTCGCCGGCCTGGAGGAGACGGTTTTTCCGCTGGTACGTGCTGGCGCCAAAGGTAGCGATAGCGAGATGGAAGAGGAGCGCCGCCTTTGTTACGTGGGCATCACCCGCGCCGAGAAGTTGCTCTACTGCACCATGGCCGCCCAGCGTATGCTCTTCGGCGCGACCGGTTATAACAAAGTCTCGCGCTTCATCCGCTCTATCCCCGAGGAGCTGATCCAATCGGTACAGGGCAGCTGGATACAGCGCCCCACCGCGCGTGACATCACCTGGGATGGCATTGATATCGAGCGTGAGCAGCCCGCCGCCTCCACCCCGGCGCGCCCACCATTGCCATTGCCACCCCACGCCCCGCGCCCATCTGCAACAGCGGCGGCCATCCTCACCACCGTCACCTCGCGCGACGGCAGCAGCCTGCGCGCCGGCGACCGCGTCCGCCACAACGCCTTCGGCGAAGGCATGGTGCTGGCAATCAGCGGCAGCGGCGACACCGCCAAAGTGATAGTAAACTTCCCAAAGATCGGCACCAAGAACCTGATGCTGGCCTATGCACCGTAAGAGAAGCTGTAATAACTGGGTCTCTCCTCTGTAGCCCGCGCCCGCCGTGGCGCGTATTTGCTGACACCAGGCGCGCCACACCAGGCGCGCCACACCAGGCGCGCCACAGCGGGCGCGGGCTACAATACCCTGGGAACCAGGTCGTGATCATGAGGTTCTCGAATGGCTTCCAGCGTCCCCCGTAGCATGGTGGCAAAGTTTGCTTTGAACTAATTGATTTCATGGTATAATCAAGTTATGAAAGCACCGACGCCGGAACAACTTGCCGAGATTACCGATAGAATAGTCGCTGACCTTCATCCGGTGAAGGTGGTACTGTCCGGCTCCGTTGCGCGTGGCGAGATGGGGCCGGACAGCGACGTTGATCTGCTCATCATCATGCCAGACGGTACTCACCGACGCCACACTATGGAGGAAGTCCACCGCCTTTGCATTGGCTGGTCATTCCCGGTCGATGTCGTAGTGGCCACTGCCAGTGATATAATTAAGCGAAGTGAATTCCCCGGATTTATTTACACTGCCGCACTTCGCGAAGGGAAAGTCCTGTATGCGGCGTGATGATTTGCTGGAAAATGCGCAGGAATGGCTTCGTTATGCTGGGACTAAAGTCCCGGCTGCAGGGCGCTACACGCCGGTCGTCCGCCCGAAGGTAGTCCGCGTAGGTGGACGACTAGCATTTTAATGCCACGCAGCCGGGATTTCAATCCCAGCGAGAAAGTAGTGCCTTGTAATCATGAAAATCTGGGTTCAGACAAAACCCCCTCTTCCGTCACAAACCGCGTCACCAGCCGCCCGGGGGTGACATCGAAGGACGGATTGTAGACGGCGATGCCGGGGAAGTCGGTCACCTCATTCGCGGCGCGGAACTCTATCGGGATCTGTGCGCCATCCGCCAGCGTCATGTCGAAGGTAGAACGCGGCGCGGCGACGTAGAACGGTATATTGTGCGCATGGGCGAGCACGGCGAGGCTGTAGGTGCCGATTTTATTGGCGAAGTCGCCGTTGCGCGTGATGCGATCCGCCCCGACGATCACCGCGTCCACCTGCCCCGCCGCCATCAGGCTGGCGGCCATGCTGTCGGTGTTGAGGGTGAAGGGGATGCCGTCCGACGCTAGCTCCCACGCCGTCAGCCGCGCGCCCTGCAGCAGCGGGCGCGTCTCATCCACCCACACCATCTTCACCTTCCCCTGCGCGTGCGCCGCGCGGATAACCCCCAGCGCGGTGCCGATGCCGCCGGTGGCCAGCGCACCGGTGTTGCAATGGGTGAGGATACGCGCCCCCGCCGGGATCAGCTCCGCCCCCGTGCGCGCCATCGCCAGGCAACTGGCGGCGTCATCCGCGTGAATTTGCCGCGCCAGCGCCAGCAATGCGTCATGCAACTCCGGCATAGTCGCCCCCGGCAACGCAGCAATCATCGCCGCCCCGCGATCCAGTGCCCAGTGCAAATTCACCGCCGTGGGACGCGTAGTGTAGAGCTGTTGCCGCAACGCCTCCAGCTTACCCCGGTCGCACGCCTCACGCGCGGCAATGGCCAGCCCATAAGCGGCAGTGATGCCAATAAGCGGTGCCCCCCGCACCGCCAGCGTAACAATAGCCTCCGCCACCGTGTCGACAGTGGCGCAATCCAGGTACAGCTCCGCCACCGGCAACCGCCGCTGGTCAAGTATCTTCAGCCCCGCGCCCGTCCAGATTATCGGGGTGATGTTGGTGGTGATATTGGTCATAATGATGCTGAGTATACGGGAGTCCTGGTGGTGTGTCTATTGTGGCTAACATGCAGGGATAATCCAGGTCAATCACATCACGCCGCGCGGTAAATAATCTCGCCGGTCCGTTGGACTTCCTGCAGGAAGCCACCATTGTTTCCGGTCTCCAGCATCAGGTGCGGTTCGATCATCGGATCAATCGGGGTGGAAAGCGCACAGAGGCGTTTGAGCACCGCAAGATAATCCGCAACGGCGATATCGTGCAGAACAACGGCAACATCAATATCGCTATCCTCATGCGGATGACCAGTCACATACGAACCAAACAGAATCACCTGCGTCACCGGCAACTCATGCGTCAGCACGAAGGCATATTGTTATTCATGTGCAACAACTTCTGCTTTATCCATAGAAACATCTCCTAGGTCGCAGAGATCAAGCTCGTACAGCCGGATGTAGTTAATGCTGCCAGCAACTTCGCTTTCTCAGCGGGATATCGACTTTCAATATTCATTGGTTGCAAAGCAAGCATCAAGTCTCGTTGCTCTTCTGTCATTTCATCATATAATGTTGCTACCAGCGCCAATTATACCAATGCATGAATCTTCAGCGGCACTGCCTGGCACCGTGCGGTATTCACGCCTTTAAGCGCTTTCTCGACCACCTGGTGACACTTCATATTACTGCATATTATACCACAAACGCCGATACCGTCTGCTTTATTTGGTATTCAACGCAAGTTGGGATTGTCCCAGTCGATCGAGAAAAATTCCACCGCGAAGTGGTAGCGGATTTTAGCCCGGTGCGCTAGCGCCGGGTATGACTCGGCACAATGCCGTATGGCAAGTTCATCGAGGTTATGTTACAATATTGTTGTTTTATGGTGCATTGGCTTATCAGGAAATCATGGATCATTGAGGTCACGGTGATAAAACCACCTTGGGATTAGGTGATGAAAGTGATTAAAATTGGAGGGGTAGAATAGTTATATGTGTAATAATATTAATAGTGTTAGCAGCTTTGTAGAGTGCGTGCTCACAAAATTGAGCAGTTTAGACAATAAAAAAGATGACTTTTTTTTTCGTGGACACGCTAAAAATATTTACCCACTCAAACCGGGGGTATTCCGTAATTTAGAACTCCTAAAAAATGAGGATGTGATGTTCCGTGAGATGATGGCCTCAAATCCATCAGACTTCTCCGATGATCGCTCAACGTTTGATAAACTCGTGCGCATGCAACATTATGGGTTACCTACGCGATTGCTAGACATTACAACGAACCCACTGATAGCACTCTATTTCGCTTGTGAAGAAATCAAAAGTTGCAACAACAAACCCTGTTTGACAAACCAACCGAATAACGATACTGACGGCGAAGTTTTCATCATTGGAGTGAAGCGGGAAGATATCAATTTTTTTGATAACGACACTACCAGTGTGATCGCCAATCTGGCACGCATGGAGTATGCAAATAAGGATGAGATTGCGAATAAGTCTAGTACATGCCTAGTCTTTAAGTTTATTTTTAATACAAAACTACAGGTTAAGCGTTTACACCACTTCATTCGTGAAGAGAAGTCATATTTTAAGCCCGAGATTCGTCCAGCAGACATCGGGCGCGTCATATGTGTCAGAAGTAAAATGAGTAATGTGCGTGTCTCTTCGCAGGCAGGAGCCTTCTTGTTGTTTGGGCATAGTGAAAAACCAATAGACCTCAAAAAAAATGGGTTTACGATTGAACGCATACAAATACCCGGTGGTTGTAAAAAGAGCATACGTGAGCAACTAGATATACTGAACATTAACGCAAGTACTGTATACCCACAACTCACAAGCACTGCCGAGTACATTAAAAAGAAATACTCCTAATAAGAAGGGGCTACTACGATAAGGAGTTTTACCAGCGCAGTAGAGCGGAGTGGGAGCTGGGGCGGGCGGGGTGAGCACTCGTGGCATGGGCGTCCCGCCCATGAGAGCGGGCAAATAGCGCAAGCGCCGGGTATGATGTAATGGCAAGTTCTTCCATGCTATGTTACAATTAGATAGAGTGCAGGTTCAGTGTAGTACTGGCTACATTGACAATTTAGTATACCTATTTTTTTAACGCAGATACTTTTGCAAAAGGAGTATTCAATGAGCAAACAAGATTTCGATGCTTATCTCGAAAAACGCACTGAAGAAACAAAGAAAGATAAGGAAGTGAATTGGGAGCAAGTTAGAACTGATTGGCTTGAGCAGATTGGCATTTTCTATGGCC
>JBBRXO010000156.1:0-5215 GCA_038248345.1 Armatimonadota bacterium
AAATTGACAAAAAAATGGAGCGGTGTGCACAAACGCACACCGCCCTATTGGGTATTTCATTCTTTTCGCTGAAAAAAATTACTTCTTCGCTAATGCTTTGGGTATCTCCGTAACCAGCGAATTTGCCAGCGTTTCCGGTTGCTTTGCCTCGCTGGTGGCGGTGACGGTGCCCAGCTCTTTGCCGTCGCACCAGAGCTTCATCGTTACCTTTACCGTCTCCCCATTTACCGTATAAAGACCGCGCGGGGTGATGGCACCGGGGAAGCTGGCAGTGTCCAGGAAAAGAAACGGCGCTGCCTGGGTGCTGTCCTGCAGCGTTCTCTCGCGCAGACAATCCTGTACGGCGCGGGAAAGGTGCAGTGGATCGCCTACCACTTCGGGATTCATCAGAACCGGGCGCAATATTATCGGCTTCAGTGTTGACAGTGGAATCTGCTGGCGGTCAGCGACGGTCAACTCGCCGATATCGAAACTCTCCCCGCGCGGGGTAGCGCTTACCGGCCGTTGAATACCGCCGATATTCTTCGCAAGGATTGGCACGGTATCAGCGACATAGGAGAAAAGTGTGGTGATGTCCAGGTAGTTTTCTCGCTGTAGCGCCGCCCCTTTCATACCTTCCAACAGTGCATAGGTGAGCAGTCCCTGGCTGTATTGGCTGGTCTCATAGCTCTTCGCATCGGCGGTGCATCCCATCAGAATGTGCACCCCTTCCCGCTCACGTAACCGAGTGATGGCGCGCTGCTGATCGCCGGTAATGTCGCGCTTCTCCATCAGATTATCCGACGCTGCCCCGGCGGCGCAGGTGTCGAGGATTATCACCTGCTTACGCGCGGCAATTTTGCCCAACCAGGCATGCAACTCCTCGCTAGTGATGGCGGTTATATTGCGCAACCCCGGGTCGATGATGTCATTGGCGCTGCGCGCTTCGCTGGTGAGAAAACAGTACATATCCTGCCCCAGCGGCAGTGTGATGCCATGCCCGGCGAAATAGACCACCAGCACGTCATCCGTTTTGGCGGTATTGGCCACGGCATCAAAGGCCTGCTTGATGTTCTTTTTCGTGGGAGCTATGACGCCGTCTCCCTTCTCGGTGGAGAGCAGCGTTACCTGCACTTTCTCCGTGCCGAAGAGCCTATTGGCCCCGAGTCTGAGAGAGTTGGCGATACAACCGGCATCCTTGGCGGCGAAGCGCAGGTTCAGGTTCTTCCCTTCGTACTGCGAGACGCCCACCACGATGGCGTAATAATTCGGTGGAACCACCTCCGCAGTAGCAGTCAGCACACTTGAAATTGCCATCGTGCAAATGATGATAATTTGATAAAATACGCGCATAGCAGGTCTCCTCACTCTTCAGTTCTTTATTCCATTTGCCAGCGCTGCATCCATCGCTTGCAACAATGCAGGCAGGTCATCTGTGTCGCCGATGAGCGGCGTGAGCGGCTGCGCCACACCATCGTGCCACAGGGTGAGGCGCAGTGTGATCACCTTGCCCGCCACGGTATAGATGCCCTGTGGGAAGTAGGCGTCGGGGAAGTCATCGCTATCCACCCACACCCAGGTGCCATTGGCATCGGAGCGTTGCCGTAAATCCGTTTGCCAGCTTGCCGTGAGTTGCAGCGGATCGCCCACCGTAGCCGGATTGAGCAGTGCCGGACGGCCCACCAGCGGTTTCGCCACACTCAAGGGTATCTTCGCGCGGTCTTCGCCATTCAGTGCGCCGATGTCGAAGCTGTTGCCGCGTGGAGCCATCACCAGCGGACGCTGTACACCGCCGAGATTGGCGGCCAGCATCGGCACCTGGTCGGTAGCGTAGGCGAACAGGGTGCCGATATCGACGAATTTTTGCGCGCGCAGCGCAGCGCCCTTCATCCCCTGCAAGAGCGAGTAGGTAAGTACCCCCTGCCCGTAGCGGCTCGCCTCGTAGCTTTTCGCATCGGCGGCACACCCCATCAGCACGTGCAGACCAGTGCGGTCTTTCAGACGCTCAATAGCACGAATCTGGTCGCCGCTGATGTCGCGCCGCAGCAGCAATGTGTCCGCCGCGGCCCCGGCGGCGCAGGTATCCAGGATCATCACCTGCTTCAGTGCCGGGATGCGCGTGCACCATTGCTGCAGCTCTGCGCTCGTGATCGCCACCAGCCCGAGGCGCACGGTATCCGTTAAATCAAGGACGGAGCGCGCCTCGCAGGTAAGATAACAGTAGGTGTCCTGCCCGCGCCCGAGTGAGGCACCATGGCCGGCCAGGTAGACCAGCAGCACATCCTCCGGCTTCGCCTGCCGAGCGATCTGCATGAAAGCCGCCTTGATCGCCGCTTTAGTCGGACGCTCGCCACCGGTGCTGAGTAAGGTGACATGAGTATCGGCGGTGCCGAAGAGCCGCTCTGCCCCCAGCCTCACCGCCTGCGCAAAGGTCGTGGCATCGTGTGCCGGATAGCGCAAGTCGAGGGTATCGCCGGCGTAGTCCGAGGTGCCGATGATGAGCGCATAGCAGGCGGGTGCACGCCGCACTTTTACCCCCGGCGCCACCCACGGCAAGGCCATACTGCGGCTGGTGAGGGTGCCGTCGGCGTTGGCGGCGATCACCTCGATGAGATTCTCCTGCCCCGGCTGCACCGCGCTGGACTGTGCTAAGTCGACGGTGAGGGTGGCGGTGGCCGCCCCCGGATCCGGGCGTTCGCCGCGTGCGTCGGCGAGGAGTTCCTTGCCGTTCACCAGCACCTGCACTTCGCCTATCCCCCCTTCACGGTTGGTCAGCTTAATCCCCAGCGTACTTGTCCCTGCTGCCGGAGGGGTGACCTCCACCGCCGGAAAAAGTTTCACCGTCTCCAGCCCCGCCACCTCGCGCAACGGTTCGTCATTGTACCCCAGCAACTTGGCCAGCAGATTCGGCTCATAATACCGTGCCTTCAACTGCCGCAGCGCCACCGACTCGCCCCCAATCGTCCAGCGCAACCCAGAGATATCCCCCGCGTTTGAGGCGTCATAGCGCCCCTGCGGGTCGATGACCGCCCAGGTACCGTCGTCGAAGGAATGGAGCGAGCAGATCAGCTTCCCCGTAAGAGCTTCCCAGATGCGAATGCCATCATTTTGGTAACAAGAAACTATATAGCGGCTATCCGGTGAAAATTCTGTACCTATCATGCCTGAAGGATTATTCTCTAATACTGTGACCTTATCCATAATTGCAAAAGAGAATATTTCTACAGTATTGAGTTTCCTATTAATTACAGAGGCCAGCTTGTTGTCGGGTGAAATACGGACAGATTCTAACAGATAATAATACCTGTCAGTACCATCAACATTGGGCGGGGATAATTCCTTCATTTTGCTATAAGGGCGATCTGACATGTTCAGAAAGAAAATTCTGCCTTTGTCGTCCTTTTGTGCAATAGTGTTTCCATCCTGACTGCATTTAAAATTATGCTCACCAATTGAGACCTTATTCAAGAGCGAACCAGTACTAACATCCCAAATTTTCGCACTCATTGTTCGTTCGTCAAATGTAGCCATTCTGTTATGAACATCGGTAAGTGCGGTTTTGATACTCGTATTTACATCCGTTCCAAACATAGATATCTGCTTCCCTTTCAAATAATCCCAGGCATAATAAGTATTGCCGCACCTGATAACCAGGACATTTCCATCAGGGGAAAATTGAACAATGGATGCTCGGTCTTTACCGCCTGACCTATAGCTCCAGACAATTTTGCCAGTTTGGGCATCAAAAACGGTAATAATTCCTTCATGAATCGCGGGGTCTTCCGATGATAAAGCCAGATAGCTACATTGCTTATTAAAATATGGATAAAAGCATTGCGCATAATCTCCCGGTAACTCAATATTCACATTGGCATCTCCGAAATCCTTTATCGCAAATTTGCTACCAACCTTACTAACATATCTCTGCGAATCAGGTGATATCGAATGAATTTCTTTATCAGGTATTCTGCCAGCCCTTCCTGTACGTAAATTCCAGCTGATTATATTAATATGCGAGTCTATGTAAATATCAGATGTATAGATATCGTCACTATTCCACCAAATGGATCTATTAAAATTTTGATTTGCTCCCAGTTGAATTGACGTGGCAATATAGTTACTATATGTGGTAATCTCTACTCCGCCTTCTCCTCCCCAGGCTAATAGACTCCCTGCGTCATTTATAGTTACTGTCATATCGAAAAACATCGGTGGGGGAGGCAATACGGTTTCTCCAGTAACAGGATTTACAATACGGCATCCAAATTGCTCATACTGTGCTCTCACTCTACCTGTAATTGCGTCATAGCACCCACTATTTTCTCCAGCGACAATTATGGAATCCCCATTGCGAGAAAAGACTAAGCCGCATATTATACCAACTTTAATATTACGAAGAATCATTTTTCCATCGGCTAAGTTTATTGTACTCATCCTGTACGAATCTCCGTACACTAGTTGCCTCTCATCTGGAGATAGCGCCAATCTAAACACTGAAAGATCAAAACTTGCAATCTGTTTTTTCTCATTTGTTGCAATATTCCAGACTGATATACCTTTATCGGTACCGTAGAATACGCGCTTTCCCTCACTATCACAGCATATCGCCCTTGTCCATCCCTGATCTGGTTGTATCTCCGAAATCATTTTTCCAGTCTGTATATCCCAGCATCTAATCAAGCCGTTTGAATGGCTGGTAAAAAGAGTGCCCTGGGGAGAGAAAACAAAACATGTAATCAGGTCACCCGTTTCTATTTCTTTTTTAAGTTTTCCTGTTGATGATTCCCAGACCACCAGCAGGTCATCATATCCTGCAGCGAAATAGCGACTGTCGGTACTAAAAGCAGCATTACTCTTCCCGCCGGGAGCTGTGGGGCCAGTCAAACGATATAAGATGCCCAATGAAGGAACATCCCAGAGCAATACTGCACCGTCCCAATAGGTTGCAACCAGATATTTTCCATTGGGACTGAATGCAAGGCCTGCAACTCTATTTTCACTGGATTGAGTTACTAGTGTAGGGCTTGTATTTGCCACTTCTGCTTTTAGTGCTAAACATACAAATATGCAAATTACTATGGTAAATACAAACCGATGAAAGAATAATTCACCGCTCCCTTTTATGCAATAACTGATCACCGCAATCCCCCTCCGTCATCGTTATTTACTACCTGTCACCGTCATCCAACGCCCGCTCCGCCGCCGCACGCACCGCTGGATCAGCGTCGTTTTGCTG
>JBBRXO010000157.1:0-5210 GCA_038248345.1 Armatimonadota bacterium
CCGCCCCGAACGCACCTACGGCCAGCCAGATCGCAGCTACGACTACGATCATTCTGGCTAGATCAAACCGACGATGTGTAGACATTACCATAGCTCCTTTCGCCTCATGGGCGTAAAAACGGAAGAAGCGGCCAAATCAAAAAACTTACCGCTTTCCTCACTACACTTAAAATAATACCATGAGATGTCAATAATGAAAATACAATAATCGTGACAAATAGTGAAATTTTTACACTTTGGTAAAAAATGTTTAGAAAGGAGTTGCAAAAACGGTTTTTTGTCGAGACTTTATTATTCACACTATAATGACATCCTGCTATTACGCACTATCTACAGCTGCATCCGGCGCAGGCAACTTTAGATTCAACCAGAATAGTGGAATGACGGCTATGACCATTATTACGCCGCTGGCGAAGAAGGGGAGGCGGACGTCGAAAGTGGCGAAGTAGCCGCTGAAGAGCGGGCCGAAGATGGAGCCGATACTCGTCCAGGTGAGCACCTTGCCCACCTCCAATCCTCTGGAGGCGTTGCGGCTGTAGCGCTGGATCATGGTCGTCTGGATGGGTGACCAGATACCCGCACCGATGAGATCATGCAGCAGGAAGACGGCGGCGGCGATCCACACATGCGGAATGACTGCCGAGGCCAGCACAGTGATGCCCTGGATAATATATCCGCTGATAAGCCACCCCTTCATGTTCTTCAGCTTCAGATTGCCGACGATCAGCATCGGCAAAGCGATGGTGAGGCGGTGGATCACCATAATGATGGCCACCTGATTATCTGGCAGGTTAAAACGATCATGAAAGAAAAGCACCATGAAGAAACCGTGGCTGAGCTGCACCCCGAAGGTGAAGATGATGCCCGCTATAGCGATGAGTTGCAGGTTGCGGTGCAGATCGAAGTTCAGCAGGTCGCGCAGCGAGATAATTTTGCTGACGGTAGGCTGATGATGCTCTTCAAACCCGGCGATCCACCACATGCCTGCCAGTAAGAGCACACCCCCCGCTACCGCCAGGCACACCCGGTAGGCGTTATCTCCCGCGCCTATCCGGGCGATGATGACCCCGGCCAGTCCCGTGCCACCCGCTTGAAAGAGGAACTCAATGCCGCGCAACTTGCCAATCCGGTTCAGAAAGCCTTCGTCGCCTTCCTCGTAGATGATGATGGGGTGGATAGTCTCGCGAGTGAGCGCCGCCGTCTCGCGCAGGGTCTTCAGTAGCGCCTGGTAGACAATCGTTGCGCCCAGGGCGGAGAGGCCACTAGCTAGCCCGCACACCAACAACGCCAGCGCATAGAGCGGCTTGCGCCCCAGTTGATCACTGAGACCACCCAGATACAGGCGCGCCAGCACCACCGCCACGCCTGCCAAGGCGAAGATAAACCCTATCTGTTCATAAGAGATGCCGTTCGCTTTAAAATACAGCGGCAGCACATATTCATATACACCCGTAGAGAGACCGAATAACAGTGCTACCACGAGCACCATGCGGAGATTGTTACTCATTTCGTGGTGCAGTTTAGCATAGAAAGGGAGAAAAGTAACAGGTCGGTGCCCCGCAGCCCGCGCCCGCCGTGGCGCGTTGTTGTAAGCAAATTCGCGCCACGGCGGGCGCGGGCAACACCCCTGGGAACGCCAATTTCCGCATACCGGAGGCTGAATACGAAAAAGAGGCTAACTATGGGAGGCACAATTCACGCTTATACCGGTTGCTGTGCGCGAGGACAGTCCCCGATTATGCTCACAATTCGAATCGAATACTACGGCTTCTTCAATTCCACCGTCTTTAGCGTGCTGGTGCTCGTTTTCGGTTTAGTGGTCGTTGTGTTCACCTTCGGTTTGGTAGAGACAATGGTAGTGGGCTTTTTTACCGTCACTGTTGCAGTTTTTTGTGCGGGTTTCTTTTTGGCGATGATCTTTTTCTTTACGGGGGTAGATTTAGATTTGCTGGAGCTATTACTGGCATTGCTACTGCGTGTTGGCCTGGCGGTGGTGGCGCTGCTGGTTACTGGTTTGGCGCTGACGGCGCTACTACGCAGGGGGCGCGCCGTGGATGCAGAGCTTATCGGGTAGGCGCTGGTGGCGGAGGATATCGTTGCCGAGGGCATCGTGTAGTCCGCTGGCAGGGGAATCGGGGTGGGGCGGGGCATCTCTTTCTTCTTTCCACACCCGGCTAATGGTAGTACCATCATTACAATAACTGCCGCGCTAACGGCGTGCATCAATTTCATCTTCATTTCTCCGATCAGGTGGCTATATTATACAAATATTTACCCCGCAAAAACGGAGAATCGGGTGTTTTTTAGAAAAATAATCCTCAAGTTTCTGTCCCAAGTAGCAATTCGGCGATGCGCGCCGCCAGCGCTTTGCTCATCCCGGGCACGGCGGCGATATCTTCAGCGCTGGCTCCCCGCAGTTTGTCCACGCTGCCGAAGTGCTTGAGCAGCAGCCGCTTGCGCGCCGGGCCGATGCCGGGGATCTCATCCAGCACACTCTCGCGCGTGCGCCGACTACGCAGCGTGGTATGGTAGGCCAGCGCGAAGCGGTGCGCCTCATCGCGGATGCGCTGAACGAGATGGAGCGCGCGCGAGTTGCGCGGCAGCAGCAGTGAGGTAGTGGGCAGGATAATCTCCTCAAAACGCTTGGCCAGCCCCACCACCGGCACGTGGATGTCCAGCTCGTCCATGGCGCGCAGCGCCACATTCAGTTGCCCGCGCCCACCATCAATTATCATCAGGTCGGGTAGCGAGGAGAAGCTCTTCGACTTCATCGCCGCTGCCCCCAGTCGCCGTTCCAGCATCTCGCGCATCATGGCGTAGTCATCCGGGTCGCCGGTGTAATAGCGGATTTTGAAGCGTCGGTACTGATCTTTTGCCGGTTGTCCGTCGATGAAGACCGTCATACTGCCCACGCTGTCCTCCCCCGCCAGCGTGCTGATGTCATAGCACTCCATGCGTTTGGGCAGCGCAGGTAATTTCAGCTGTCCGGTCAGCTCCGTCAATGCTTCCTGCGCCAGCCGTGCCTCCTCGCTCGCCTTCGCTTGTAGTTGCTCCAGATATATCTGTGCGTTCTCCGCGGTAAGGGCAAGCAATTCCGCCTTCACCCCGCGTTTCGGCGTCAGCAGACGTACGCGCGCCATCCTACGCTCGCTCAGCCAGTCCTCTAGCAGTTTCGCCTCAGTGATGCTGTGCGGCAGCAACACCTGGCGTGGCGGCGAGCCAGTCTGCGCATAACGCTGGGTGAGGAAACTCGTCAGCAGTTCATCTGCGCTCACCCCGGTGACGCCGTCCATCAGGTGATGCTGCTGGTCGATCAGCTTGCCGCCGCGCACTACCGATACCGTCATGCAGGCCACGTCGGCGCGCGCGTAGTAGGCGATGATGTCCATGTCCTCGTGTCGTCCACTCACCACCCGCACATCCTGCCGCGCCTGCTGCAGCCCGAATATCTTATCACGTACGCGCGCCGCCGCCTCATATTTCATGGCGACGGAGAAACTCTCCATCTCCGCCTGCAGTTGCTCCAGCAGGTCGTCGGTTTTCCCCTCCAGAAAGAGCAGCGCCTCATGCACCTGCTCCCCATACTCCTCCGCCGTCACCCGCGCGGCGCACGGCCCGGTGCAGAGGCGGATATCGTAGTCCAGGCACGGTCGACGCAGCAGCGCGCCCTTCTCATCCCACGCGCACCCCATGCGTCTTTTCGCGCTGTTGCGCGTCTCCTGGCGCAGCTTGAAGACGTGGCGGATCAGCCGCACCACCTCCCACATAGCGGAGACGTTAGTATACGGCCCGAAGTAGCGCGCGTGCTCCAGCAGTTGCCCGGCGCCACGCACCACGGCGATCTTGGGGAATTTATCGTTGACAGTGATCTTGATGTAGGGGTAACTTTTATCATCGCGCAGCAGCACGTTGTACTTCGGCTTGTGCCGTTTGATGAGCGTGGCCTCCAGCGCCAGCGCCTCCTTCTCGTCACTCACTACGATGATGTCAAAGTCCACCACCTGGCTCACCATCAACTGTGTGCGTTGGTGCTGGTCGCTAATATCGCCGAAGTAGCTGCGCACGCGGTTGCGTAGTATTTTCGCCTTGCCCACATAAATGACGGTATGCCCCGCGTCGCGCATCAGGTAGACGCCGGGCAGGGCAGGCAACTGCGAAATTTTATGTGCTAAGGTTTCGTTCATCTTCAGGTTTTCTTATTTCTACCTTCTTGCATCCAGAATCGCCACCGGCTAAGCGGCGTCCCGATGAGGAACTCCCAGAGGAAGCCCAGGCCCCAGGCGATGTGCATGATCGCGTATACCACTGGGAGTAATAGTTGATAACGAGTCTTTGTTTTGCGTGCATCTTGTAAAGCGCCGACGATAAGGGCGGCAAGATATACCCCCAGATAGCCGAAGAAAGGCCAATGATTGAGGGGGATCGCCAGCGTGACACAGAGCAGGCCGAGGACAAAGACGGGGGGGATGATTTGCCGGCGGATGAGCGTCTCTGGGTGCAGTTGTAACATCCGCACTTTGCCAACGCCGTAGCGCCAATATTGCCGCCAGAGCAGAAACGGAGAGCTGCGGGGGAAGTAGGTGCTGGGTAGCAATGGATCAAGGAGGATGCGCCCGCCGCTGGCGCGTAGGCGACAGTTCAGCTCGTAATCTTCATTGGGGGGCATGGCTTCATTGAAGCCACCCAGCTCCTGCAGTTTTTTCTTATACCAGCTCCCCAGCCACACGGTATCGGTGTAGCACGGCTCGGTAGCTACGCGATAGTCGGCATTGCCGGCACCCAATGAACTATTGAGCGCCGCGGCCACTGCGCGGCTGAAGGCGCTATCGCCTACGCCCACCTGCTTGCCGCCGACGTTATCTGCCGCGCCAGCTACCAGATGCCCAACACATATGGAGACATAATTATTTCCGTAGAGTGCATGCGCATCGGCGCGCACGATGATCTCACCAGTGGCGGCTTCGATGCCGATGTTCATCGCCTGCGCTTGTAGCCGGCCAGGGTTGTTGAGCAAACGAATCCGCGGATCATGCTCTGCCATAGTTAAAACAAGGGCACATGATCCATCGGTCGATTCACCGTCTAGTACGACGATCTCCAGCAGCTCTTCGGGATAATCCTGGGCGCATATCGAGGCGAGGCATGTTTCAATGAACCCTTCCTCGTTACGCATAGGTACCAGGACTGATACACGTGGTAATGACATCTCC
>JBBRXO010000158.1:0-5016 GCA_038248345.1 Armatimonadota bacterium
AGCCCGCGAAACTGCAAGCATTATTCTTTTTTCAACACAGAGTACACAGAGAGCACAGAGAAGACAAAGAAAAGCAGGAGCCAATTTACCTCACCAAAACACATTGTAAACATCTGGTTAGGGTCATGTTTATCGCACAATAGTAAAAAAAATATTTCACTAACATCCTCCATACTCTTTTTGCATGGTACAGCGGTATTCTACTTATGTATCGGGGTTGGACTCCACATTGGAGTTACTATTAAAACCCGATTGAAGGAGATACGCACATGCGTACTTTTAGCAATGATAAGCGCGGTTTCACGCTTGTCGAACTGCTGGTTGTGATCGCGATCATCGCGATCCTCGCAGCAATCCTATTCCCTGTCTTTGGCAAAGCACAAGCCAAAGCTCGTCAGACCTCGTGCATGAGCAACCAGAAGCAGCTCGCTCTGGCCATGACCATGTACAACACCGACAACAAGGGTTTCTACCCTACCGTTAAGCTCAACAACGGAGCCATGGACATCACCACCTCCTGGGCTGCACAGCTCGAGAGCTACCTGGGCGGCAACAACAAGATCCTCTCCTGCCCAGCCGACAAAAATGGCGCTGGCTACGTTTCCTACGCCCTGAACGGCAGCTTGTACAAAGCAGACGGTACCTCCATCGGACTTAACGATGTGAAGAACCCTTCCAACGTCGGCCTCATCACCGATGCCACTTCCTACCAGTATCCTGAAGCGGGCATCCTCAACGCGCCGTTCGACACCAAAACCGAGTTCGTTCCTCGCCACAGCTACAACATCTCCTTCGCCGATGGTCATGCTGAGCAAGTGAGCTCCAAACTGGAAGACACCAGCGACATCAACGCTCCTATCGCCCAGGGCTTCTATCAGGCCACCGGTTATGGTTGGGTAACCAACCCAGGCGCTGGCATCCCATCTGCTCCTTTAGATGTAGCCAATCCTGCAACCGCCATCACAATCGGCGGCTCCACCACCTGGGATCCCATCTGGCAGGCTGCTTCCGCTGGCTGGGTTGCCGCTGGTAACGCTGCTCCGAAAATCGCCACCACCGGCTCCGGCGACTGGAACAAGGCTGCTCTCAATAACACCATCGGCGGTACTTCCGGTCCTAAAGGTGACTTCCAGGCAGTTGGAGGCGGCCCAGTTTGTGGCCAGACTACCCAAGTAATCTGTTCCGACGCTGTCGGTATCATCGTCAGCGCCAACAGCCGCTTGAAAAAATTGACCTCCGTAGCTATCACCACACCGTCAGCTGGTGCAACGAAATTCTCCGCTGACATCAACGCTCTGTTCGCTGGTGCACCGACTGGCTTTACCCCGACCGCCACCGAGCCGTTGCACCTTTATGTTCGCGAAATGGGCTCCGGTACCCGCGACTTCGTTATGTCTGACATCGCTGGCCTGGCCAAGACCGAAGTCTTCTTCAGCACCAGCATCGCCAACGTTACCTACACCCGTGTGAATAGCGCTGCTGAAATGATCACATCAGTTGCTGCTGATCCGTTCGGCGTAGGTTTCGCCGGCCTCGGCGAAGCTGATCCTTACAAAGTGAAAGTACTGGACGTAAAACTGAACACCACTATCACCCAGACCTACAGCCGCAAGGCCGTTACTAATGGCAACTGGGTTATGATCCGCCCGCTATTCGCCACCACAGTCCTTGGTGCAACTGGCGATTCATCCGCTAATTTCATGGCCTACGTGAAGAGCCCTGCTTTCCAGAACAGCTTGATGTTCAAGAGCTCCTTCTTCCCTGCGCTGGCCGACACCACCCAGTATAAATTGACCACCTTCTTACCATAATAACTGTAAGAAACTAGAAGTCAAAGCCTTCGCCCCGGAGAGATCCGGGGCGAAGGTGTTTTTGTACCCTGGGAACGCCAACCTCCAGCTTGGCGTCAAATCGGGGACTGTCATCGCTCCACGCGATCCGGTATATGGCTGGGTGGGGAATCAGTCCCCGATCTGGTTGTTTTCCAAACAAACGTTTGACTTTGTCCCCATTTTCTGCTATCATCCCCGCACAATTGCATATTAAAAGGGGGGCGGTGGTATGACGGATGCGGCGGGGGTATCGTTGCCCGAGTTGGCGCGCCGGGACCTGGGGGTCTTTGGCGCGCTGGTGTTTGGTCTGTGGCCGGCGGCGCACCACTCCTGCTGGGCGGAGTTGCTGCAGTCCGATGCCGAGCGGTTGCTGCTCATCGCCCCGCCGGGCCATGCCAAGTCCACCTGGTGTACGGTGATCTACCCCGCCTGGCTCATCGGGCGGCGGCCGGAGGTGAATATCCTGCTGGTCTCCGCCACCGCGGCGCAGGCGACGCTCTTCAGTGGGGCGGTACGCGCGGCGGTGAGCGAGAGCGCGGAGTACCAGCAACTCTTCCCCACTACCAAACCCGACCGCAAGCGTGGCTGGGCGCTGGCCGCCTGGTATGTGGCACGCACGGACGGCAGCAACAAGGACGCTACCGTGGCCGCCTGCGGTGTGGGCGGGCCACTCATCGGGCGGCGCGCCGACGTCATCATTGTGGATGACCCCTGTGATGACGCCACCACCGCCACCGCCGCCCGCCGCGACAAACTGTGGCGGTGGTATCGGCAGACGCTGCTCACCCGCCTGCGCCCCGGTGGCCGCATCATCGTAGTGATGACGCGCTGGCACCCCGATGACCTGGCCGGCCGCCTGATAGCCACCGGCGAATACACCACCTGCCACATGCCGGCCTTGAGTGCGGATGGGGAGGTGGTGGCGGAAATTACTTATCCACCCCCTGAAGGAGGTGGCTAACAACTGCAAGCACGCTGAAGCGCGCTGTTATTCGTTATATCGGTTATCCCTGGGTACGCAGGCGTCCCGCCCATGAACGCGGGCATATAACGCAGGGTGTCGTAATCGTCTGTAGGGGCACATGGAATGTGCCCTTTATACGGGGCACGGGAGACATGACCAATTGACAGGTATGGTTATGACGTGGGCACAAGCCTTGTGCCCCTACATTTTTTTGACGTAATCCAGTGCAACCCCGTTCTCATGGGCGAGACGCCCATGCTACGACAGGAGGTAACAACTATGAAATTACGCATTCCCCTGCACCACCGCGGGCCGGCGCTGTGGCCGGAGGGTTATCCATTGGCGACGTTGCGGGCGCGGGTGCGCGAGCTGGGGTCGGCGCTATTTGAGGCGGTGTATCAGGGGCGGCCGGCGCTGGAGGGCGGTGTGGTCTTCCACCCGGAGTGGCTGCACAGCTACGCTGAACTGCCGGCGCTGCGCGAGATCGGGCAGGCGTGGGACACGGCGATGAAAGGCGGCAGCAGCAACGACTACGCCTGCGCGGTGACCGCCGGGCGCGACATGGACGGGATAATCTATCTGCTGGACGTCTGGCGCGGCCAGGTGGAGACGCCGGAGTTGAAGCGCAAAATGCAATCGCTGGCGGCGCAGTGGAAACCACGTTGGATAGTGGTGGAGGACGCCGGAGCCGGAGCGGCGCTGTTGCCGATGCTGCGTGCCGAGAGCCGCCTGCCGCTGGTGCCCGTACGCCCGCACCGTGACAAACTACGCCGCGCGCAGGCGATAACCCCCGCACTGGAGCGTGGCGACCTGCGCCTGCCGCCCTACGCCCCGTGGCTGGAGGACTTTCGCAGCGAACTACTGGATTTCCCCGGCGGCGTACATGATGACCAGGTAGACGCCTTCGTGTACCTGATGACGCGCTTCCTCACCCGCCCAGCCGTGACGCTGGGGGTAGAGGCATTGAGTAGGAGGCCGGCGGGGTGGTAGAAACAACCCTGCCGGGGAGCGTAACTCCCCGGCAGGGTTTTAACTAGGTAGCTATTACAGCAAAGCCTATTTCGCTTTTATAAGGAGGTTCGCCATGGAGGCAACACTTCCAGCAGGACCATTGGCTTGGTTCAGTGTAATATTGTTGATGGGTTGTAAACCTGTAAGATCAGTTCTGACACCACCGAGTTCAAAGTATCCTGTACTCCCGGTAATCTGAAGTGTGAACGCATTTGTAGACCCGCCAAGTACATTTGCTATCACGATGTTATTCACTGATATTTCCGAAGAAGCAAGTTTAACATTTACTACATTAGTACCGCCATTAGCAAATGTCATCGTGATATCTGGCCACCACGTCTCCATGTATAAACTACCGGTAACTGTGAATGTGCTCGCGCCAGCTACCGCTGTAGCGAAATCTCGTTTGACAGTATTAGCGGAAGTATTCCCCCCCCTGGTGAAACTTAGCTTTTTTGTTGATCCTGCATAGGTAACCTTAACGTCGTTCCACGATGCATTTGGGTCAATTACATCGGCAACCGGAGTACGTGTCCAACCGGCGGTACCGTCTACCAGCGTCCCGTCGGGCAGGCTAGCCATAAGATCCATATTGGCCAGTAACAACGCATAGTCGCCAGAGCGGCCATTCCAGGCGGCCTTGTCGGTAGTTTTGTTCATCTCCACGTGGCCGTCGAGGGCGGCGGCGATGAAGCTGCTGGCATGGCGGATTCCGTCTACATCACCCATACCCATAGCGACGTTGGGCATAGCTGGATCAGCTGAATTTCCATCGGCGATCATCCACACACCGGTGGGGTCGCCCTTGCCGGCATCACCCAGGGAGACGGCGCCACCACCGACTGCCGCTCCAAGCATACCATTGTAGACATAGCCATTAGCCTGTGGTTTGTTCGGGCATTTGGTTACGCTACTGCTTACCGCTAAAGCGGCCTGGTTGGAGGTAAGCGCCGAGGTCAATTTCAGTGACTGCCAAACGGTAGCATTTAAGGGCAGGGTCTCTTCGTGCTCCTGCGTGTACATGCTGATGGCGATGGCCAGCTGGCGTTGATTGTTCATGCACTGTGTCTGCCGGGCTTTTTCACGAGCCTTGGAGAACACGGGAAAGAGAATGGCGGCTAAAATCGCGATGATCGCGATAACCACCAGCAGTTCGATGAGGGTAAACCCTCGACGTAGTGATGAAGACATAATCTTCTCCTTTTTTTC
>JBBRXO010000159.1:0-4916 GCA_038248345.1 Armatimonadota bacterium
GCACACGGTCGCGGCCACGTACCGCTTCCAGGTCACGCTCGGAACGCATACGGCGACGGTGGTTCTCATAGTCCGCCTGCGCGCGCAACATAGTGTTGCGTGTCTCCGTCAATTCGGCATTCAAGGTCTCCAACGCCGCCTGCAACTCTTCGATAGTCGCGGGCGCTTTGGCCGCTTCGGTCTCTTCAACCGGTTTTTTGTGTCTTCGGTCAGTCATCGAAATTCTCCATTATCGTACCGCACTGGCGGTTTTTATTCAAAATATGCCCATTTTTCACCCGTAGCATTGACAAAATGTACGCTCGTCGCGTAAATTATCATTGCCCCTGCGGAGGGGTGGCCGAGCGGTTTAAGGCGGCGGTCTTGAAAACCGTTGACGTGTCAAAGCGTCCGGGGGTTCGAATCCCTCCCCCTCCGCCATTTATTCCATTATTCTACCTGCCTTCACCCTTGTTGGTCAAACAGTTTTGTGATACAACCCCCCCTCTATACAACAGCGCCAGTTTGTAATATATTTAGCATTATATTTTCCACGCAAAATCATTACCGGGAGGATACCGACATGCGCTGGCGTCGTTTGCTTATTATCGCTGCTACTGTGGTTGCGTTGGTAATAGTTGTGAATTTGTCGTTACTAACTAAATCTATTGCTTTTGTCGTGGAAATATTCGATCAGGATTTTGCAAAAAAAAACTACTTCATGTTACAGGCTCATTCGCAGGATGAAACCTATTACCCATTTAAGTGGCAGGGAGTTCAACGGGAGAAGCTAGAACCATTGTTGCAACGCCCCGATCAAATGCCCACCGCCACAGACGAAATATCAAACGCATTATTCTTTGAATATTCGTGGCGTCATGGTAATGAAAGCGTATACCAGGAAGGCATTCGGCGCGAACCGAACAATGCACTCTATCACTATCTGCTGGGGAATCTATATCTGCATCAGGGGGTGCGAGAAGAACAAACAACAAAAGATGAAAATACAGGCAAAATGCAATGGGAATATAAGATAAAAGATCGTGAGAAACTCGATCTGGGGATGCAGGAAGTAAAAACTGGATCAAAAATGTTGCTTAAGACTCACTGCAATGCTCTTATACGAACTCGATTTGATGCTATGCCACCTGCGCATGATTTACCGTCTCGAATGATGGAACTCGCCATACCTTTTAGTGAAGTGCATCCCGAGTTCAGTGAAATGCGCAACATCGGGCGAGTAAACAGTTTCTACTTGTCGCTATTACTATCAGAAGGCAGACTTGCGGAAGCAGAACCATATGTCCATACCGGTGAATATTTAGTAGTTCAAGCGGCGAATGATGAATCATTCAATTTGTCCGGGCAAATAACAGCGCTGGGTATCGGCAATCTCAGTAAATTAAACGACGCTGCTGTTTGTCGGCAGTTCGGCCTTAACAGAGAAGCAGAAACGATTGAAGCAAATCAGAACATACTTATCGGCAAACTGCAGGAATGGAAAAATTATGTCAACAAAGAGCGTGCCGCAGAAATCGACAAGATCGTGTTTGATCATGCTGGGTGGTTACCCTCATTAGTGTTACCGGTACACCTAAATGAACCCAAAGGGATGCTCAGCAAGGATTTACTCCGCCCTTCCCGTCTCATTGATTATCTACTGGTAGAAAAACTGTGGGCTGCCGTACTATGCCTTTTAAGCTGCATGATGCTGGTATATGCCGGGTTGAAATACTGGCGGTGGAAGCTTATTACTCATAATGATAGCCAACCAGCACCGGGAGTTGAGCTATCGAGCAGGGATTTGCTCCGCATCATTGCACTCGGTTTACTGGTGCCGTGCGTATTATATCTGCTCTATATTGCCATCCCCGCAATCTCCCGGCGCGACCATACCTTCGGTCGCACAATTATATTCTTTGCAATTGGCATCGGGATATTTACCCTATGGACGCAAATTGTACCTACTATGATGGCAGCAGGCATACTCCGTCAGCATAGCATTGCAGGTGGTCTTATCACAGATGAGCATCCCTGGCGTACACGTTTTGGCCAGTTGTTAGCCGCATTTTTCAGTTTTATCTGGAGCACAGCCAGTATTCCTTTCCTTGCGCTACCGCTCAGTTGGGTAATCCTCTACTTTCTCCTCGTAAATTCACCAATTCGCGATCTGGTGATAACTGTATCTTCAACTCAATGGAAGAGCATCGTAAGTTCCGGTCCAATTTCATTTTCGGGTATTGGCTATCCGGCCAGCGTAGCAGTTATTATGCTGGTGGGACTATTACTCCTCGCAATTCCGTTTATTCCCGCGTTATTCGAGCGGAAGAACCTTGAATTCGCGCCATTTCACCTGGCCATGTCACGCTCGATGATCACCGTCTATGCCGTTATGACGCTCTTCTATGCCTCGTTCTACCCCATCTGTGCCGCGTTCGAGCGTCATTATACTAACATCGACCAAGTCGTCTCTGTTTATCGGCAGGGTGACGACATCGGCGTAACTAATGTCGAAGGTAAAATAAAGGTCATGCTCCGCGAAGGGGTGCGGGAAGGGGCGACGAAGTTGGGGATTGCCTGGAAGTAGGGAGTGAGCGGTTTCCTCATTCCTATTTCCTATCTCCTACATCCTATATTGCACTCCCCCACCCACAACTGTACACTACTAGCGTGTATGCGTTAGTTTTACCAGAGATGGGCGATGCGGCGGTGGATTGCCTTTATACCTACTTGATTCCTGCGCGGCTGGCCGGGCAGGTGAGCGTGGGGATGCGCGTGGCGATGCCGCTGGGCAATCGTGTGGTGAGCGGCTTCGTCTTCGCATTGGAAGATGAGACCGAGGTGCCGCCCGAGAAACTGAAACCGCTGCTTTCCGTCAAATCCCCCACCCCGGCCTTCACCCCCGAGCAGGCGCGGCTGGCGCTGTGGCTGGCCGATACCTACCTGTGCCCCATCAGCGAAGCGGTGCGGCCCTGTCTGGTGGAGGCGGGCGCAGCAGGTGGGCGGCGCTGCTGGCAGGTGGCGGACGAGCCGGGGGTGACCACACTGCTGGCTGACCCCGAGGAGAGCGCGGTGCTGGACTACCTGCGCGCCAACCCCGGCGCCAGTAGCGCTGGCGTGCGCGCCAGTTGTGGCGACGCCGGCATGGCCGCGCTGGAGTCGCTGCGCCACGCGGGTATGGTGCGCCCGGCAGCAGGCAAGGTGAAAAATAAAGCGCGCGAGGTGGCGCTGGTTATCCCGGCTGTCACTTGCGCGGAGTTGCTGACGACTGCCGAAGCAGTGCCCGCCAAACAGGCGGAACTGCTGCGCTGGCTGGCCGCATACCCGGAAGAAGAATTGACCACCGCCGAACTGGCGCGCCGCTCCGGGGTGGGCACCTCAACTATCAATACCTGTATAAAAAAAGAATTATTAAAACTGGAGACGCGTGCGCTGCGCCGCAACCCGTGGGACACCGTGGAGGGGCGCAAAGCCGAGGCCCCACAGCTCACCCCGGCGCAACTGGCCGCTGGCGTGGCCATCGAAGACGCGGTGCAAGGACGTGAAGCGCGCAGCTTCCTGCTCTTCGGCGTCACCGGCAGCGGCAAAACAGAGGTCTTCCTGCACGCTATCGCCCGTGCGCTGGCTGGTGGTCGGCAGGCTATCGTGCTGGTGCCGGAGATCAGCCTCACCGCGCAGGCGATGGCGCTCTACCACGGGCGTTTCCCGCATCAGGTAGCGGTGCTGCACAGCCACCTCTCCGCCGGCGAGCGCTATGATGAGTGGATGCGCATTGCACGCGGCGAGGCGCGGGTGATCCTCGGCGCACGCTCGGCTATCTTCGCCCCGTGCGACAACGTGGGCTTGATCGTCATTGACGAAGAGCATGAATCCAGCTATAAGCAGGAGAGCAGCCCGCGCTATCACGCGCGTGCGGTGGCGCTAGAGCGCGCCCGCCAGCACGGTGCGCCGGTGGTAATGGCGAGCGCCACCCCCAGCCTGGAGACCATGCGCGAGGCGGAGCTGGGACTGCACACATTGCTGGAGTTACCCGCCCGCATCGGCGCGCGCCCGATGCCGCCGGTGCGGCTGGTGGACTTGCGCAAGATGACAAGGGGCGCACATATCCTTTCCGCCCCGCTGCGCGAGGCCATCGGTGCGCGGTTGGCGGCCGGCGAGCAGACGATCCTTTTCCTCAACCGTCGCGGCTGGAGTTACGCGCTGCTCTGCAGCAAATGCGGCCACCAGGAGATGTGCCCCAACTGCAACCTGACGCTGACCTACCACAAGGCCACGGGTATCCTGCGTTGCCACCACTGCGACCACACGCTGCGCGCGCAGGCACAATGCCCTAGCTGCCAGGGGCCGGTGATGGCCTACAAGGGCGTGGGCACCGAGCGGCTGATGGAAGAGGTAGCCACCGCCTGGCCCGAGGCCCGGCTGGGGCGTATGGATCGCGACAGCACCGTGCGCAAAGGGGCGCATCAGGAGATCCTCGATAAGTTCGACCGGCGCGAGACGGACATCCTCATCGGTACGCAGATGGTGGCGAAGGGGTTGGACTTCCCGCGTGTGACGCTGGTGGGTGTCATCGCCGCCGACACCTCGCTGGCCATCCCCGACTTCCGCGCGCCCGAGCGCACCTTTCAGCTACTAACCCAGGTGGCCGGGCGAGCGGGGCGCGCCGAGTGGGCGGGCGAGGTATTCGTACAGACCTTCCAGCCGACGCACTACGCCATCGTCGCCGCCGCCCAGCAGGATTACCGCGCCTTCTACGTGCAGGAGCTACGCGCACGTGCCGACGCCGAAGCCTGCTGGCCGCCGCTCACTGCACTCATTAATGTGCTGGTGATCGGCGAAAAAGAGGACGAGGTGGCCGCCACCGCTGCGGCGCTGGCGCGCCGCGCACGCGAGGAAGGCGCGGCGGAGAACCTGCTCCCACCGATGGACATGACCCC
>JBBRXO010000160.1:0-4866 GCA_038248345.1 Armatimonadota bacterium
CGTCGACGAAGTCCGTCACCTGTTCCGCACCAGCACCGTCATGAAGGAGACGATTTTCCTGGCGAAAGGCCGCCAGCTGTACCAACAATCCGTCACCGACTTCCAGCAGCTCTTCCTGAGTTGTCCGGTTGCCGACGCCAGGAGGAAACAGCGCGTCGCCGCCTAATTGGTAGTGAACGATGCGATGACACGTCCACTCGCCAGGCGAGACGTGAGAGTTGACAGAACCCCCGTCCAGCACCGACTGTAACAAGTGATAACGCTACGAATCCCGTTGACTCGTATAAATGTCCTCGTTTCTCATAATAGGACATTATTACAGAGCCGTTTAGGGAGGACATAATCACAGAGCAACAGTCTTCCTCCACCACGTGCGGTATAGCTCGTAAACGTGTTATACTTACGCTATCCAATTGGTATGACTCTGGAGGCATTACGATGGTAGCTTTGGATGCGGCCTGGCAGCCGCCTCGTGTGGGCGTGCTGGCGACGGTGCGGATCTTCGCGGTTATCACCACAGGGAGGTAGTGCAGATGAAACTCATCAAAAACAGTGGTAATGACCGAGTGATAGATGAACTACGACGATGTCTGGTGCCAAATTCCAAACTGGATGTTGCTTCACCGACCTTGTCGTTGTTCGCCTTTGCTGAGCTGCGAGAGTTGCTGGTGAAGCTTTCTGCTTGCCGTCTTATTCTTCCCGCAGACGGAGAAGGTGATTTATCGTTGCTGGGCACTGCTGTTGATCGCCCATTCCGTAACCGTCTCCAGGTGCGCTGGCTGGCCAAGCAATGCGCTGAGTGGATCGAGAAACGCTCTGATGTGCGGTGTGCTACCGATATGATACCCCAGTCGACACTTATCACTGGGAATGTTGATCAGGCAGTGAATCGCGTTATTACCGGGAACTGCACCTTCACTACCGAGGGTCTGGGTATCACTCCGGGGAACCAACTCAGCCTCATTCAATCATTGGAAAGCACGGAAGAATGCGACCAATACACAAAATGGTTTACTTCACTTTGGGATAGCCTGCCTACAACTAAAGAAGCCAAAGAATTACTACTCGCGCAGTTACAAGGGCTGATTAAGCATAAGAAACCGTCCCTGGTCTACTTTCTTACCCTGTATCATATCTTCAAAGACCTCGGCGATGAACTGGATGAAGAGCGCATCGTCAAATCTGCTACTGGCATCCGCAATACTACCGTCTGGAGAAAGCTATTTAAGTTTCAACGTGATGGTGTTGTTGGCGCTATAGATAAACTAGAGCGTCTGGGTGGATGTATCATTGCTGATAGTGTTGGGTTAGGAAAGACCTTCGAGGCACTGGCCATCATCAAGTATTATGAATTGCGCAATGACCGGGTGCTGGTGCTTTGCCCCAAGCGGTTGCGTGATAACTGGACTATTTATAAGGCTAACGACCGACGCAACTTCCTTTCCGCTGATCGCTTCCATTATGACGTGCTCAACCATACCGACCTTTCTCGTGATGGCGGGCTATCTGGCGATATTGACCTGTCGCATATCAACTGGGGCAACTATGACCTAATCGTTATTGATGAATCGCACAATTTCCGCAATAAGGCGACACACAATGACCACGAAACGCGTTATGACCGGCTGATGCGGCGGATTATCCAGGATGGTGTAAAAACGCGCGTGCTGATGCTTTCGGCGACACCGGTCAATAATCGGCTGGCGGATTTGAAGAATCAGATCGCCTTTGTAACGGAAGGTAATGACACCGCGCTTACTGCCCATGGTATTTTTAGTGTTGAATCTACCGTTCGACTTGCACAGTTACAGTTTAATCGTTGGTTGGCATTAGATGAGGGCGAACGCAAGACCGCGCACCTGGTAGATATGCTGGGATTCGATTATTTCAAACTGCTGGACTTGCTGACGATAGCACGCTCCCGCAAGCATATTGAGAAATATTATGGCACTGCCGAGACCGGCAAATTCCCCGATCGTCTCAAGCCGATTAACATCAAAGCTGATGTTGATATCTCCGGTGAGTTCAGACCTGTTCGTGAAATCAATAACGAGATTCGCCACCTCAAATTGAGCGTCTACGCACCACTCCGCTATGTGTTACCACAGAAACAGGGGGAATACGAGGCGAAATATAGTACTGTATTGAGCGGTGGTAAAAGCATCTTCCGGCAGTTAGACCGGGAAGAAAGCCTCATCCACTTATTGCGCGTGAATATCCTCAAGCGCATGGAAAGTTCCGTCTCTTCCTTCGCTCTCACCTTGGAACGTCAACTACATGATGTCGAGGCGATGCTCACCAAGCTTGATGCCCACGAGGAGAGCATCGAGGAGTTGAAAATTGATGATATCGATGTGGATGATGCCACCTTCGAATCGCTTACCATCGGGCGTAAAGTTAGAGTGCTGATAAAGGATGTTGATCGTGTTCGCTGGCGGCAAGATCTGACCGAAGACCGCAATCGATTAGACACGTTACTCTCCGCTGCCCGACAAGTAGATGCCAGCCGTGATAGCAAGTTGGCTGATTTACGCCAGGTAATCCTCAATAAATGTCAGCAGCCGATCAACGCAGGCAATCGAAAGGTGATTATCTTCACCGCCTTCGCCGACACGGCTGAGTATTTGTATCGTGAACTCTCCGGCTGGGCAAAGCAGGAGTTGGGGATGTACACGGCCATAGTCACTGGCACCGGGCGCAACAAATCAACCTTGCATGGGCTGCATACCGACCTGTCCAGTATCCTCACTGCTTTTGCGCCACTGGCGAAAGAGCGTCCTGCTGATTACACCGGGGAGGGTGAGTTGGATATGCTTATTGCCACTGACTGCATCTCCGAAGGCCAGAATCTACAGGATTGTGATTATCTCATCAACTATGATATACACTGGAATCCTGTGCGCATCATCCAGCGTTTTGGCCGTATCGACCGGATAGGCTCTCCCAATACCTCAATTCAATTGGTGAACTTCTGGCCTAATATGGAATTGGAAGAGTACATCAATCTAGAGCAGCGCGTCAGTGGCCGTATGAAGCTGTTGGACGTCTCTGCCTCTGGTGAAGAGAATCTGATCGAGCTGCAATCCGGCAACCAGATGAACGATCTGGAGTATCGCCGCAAACAGTTGCTGAAGTTGCAGGATGCCGTCATTGATCTCGAAGACCTGTCCAGCGGGGTGTCGATTACCGATTTCACCTTCAATGACTTCCGTATGGACTTGATCGGCTATCTGCGCGAACACCCCGAACTGGAGCAGTTACCATTAGGGACGTTTGCCGTCACTCATGCCCATGACACGGGCGAGCCAGGCGCTATCCCACCGGGGATCATATTTTGCCTGCGGGCAGAAGGCCAAGCAGCGCAAGAGGCAATAGAACCGGGATATCCGCTGGCACCACATTACCTGCTTCACGTCGGTGACGATGGTACAGTGCTGTTACCTTATACCCAAGCAAAGCAGGTACTCGACCGCCTACAAAAGCTATGCTTCGGGCGCGACCTGCCCGATGCCGGTGCCTGTTCCCGCTTTGATAAGAGTACACGTGACAATCGTGATATGTCAGCGGCGCAGGAGTTACTCGCCAAAGCTGTGGCGTCTATCGTTGGCAAAAAGGAAGAGCGTGCCGTGGCCAGCCTGTTTATCCCCGGTGGAACCCATGCAATGCAGGGTGAATTTGCGGGCATGAATGACTTTGAGGTAGTAGCCTTTCTCGTGGTACTACCGGAGTTGGCCACATAATGACTATTGACGCAATCATCACAGCCCTATCATTACCAGGCAACACCATCGTCAATCAGCGTGTGCCGAAGAAGATGCTGGTGGACCAGGGAGCGCCGACTCCAGCGGATAAGCGGCAATTGCAGGACGGGATTGAGGAGTTGGTTTGGGTTGCTGCGCTCAAGCCGACTAACATCGGTGTGCCCGCCTATCGGGATGATGTGCGCGAGTATTTGGAGATCGCCGTTATCAGCGTCACCCTTCGCCCCACCGCCAAGGTTACACGGCTGATCGAGATGATACACCGCGCCATACCCTACCCGGTATTTCTGGTGACACAGCATCGTAGCGATATCAGCGTATCATTGGCACCGAAAAGGTTTTCCGAGGGTCAGGGTGGAAAAATTGTAGTGGATGAGATTCATAATACTGGAGCGCTGCAGCAGGATGCGCAGGCGGCTGAATTCCTGGCCAGCATCGCACTTGCACGGATGCCTACCAGTGATATGCACGCTTTATATCAAGGGTGGTGCGACCGGGTTGCGGCATTGGAAGCTGCACGAATCACCGGCGTATATGTGCCAACGATAGCACCAGAGCGCGCAGTGGAGCTACGGGAAGGTCTGGCAGCCCGTGCCCAGCTTCAGCGGGAACTAGCAATACTGCGTGCCCAGGCGACGAGGGAGAAGCAACTGAATCGCCGGGTGGAGCTGAACCTGAATATCAAACGATTAGAAGCCGAATTGGCGGCGATTGTGCGGGGTTTTTAGACAGGATTGACAGGATTAGACAGGATACGCCTTCGGCGGTGTTGCGTTGTCCGCACCGAAGGCCGTATTCTTGTTAATCCTGTAAATCCTGTCCAAATATAATCGATACCAAAAGAGGAGAGTATACTATGGAAAAAATCACCGCCAGCGACGCGGGGGCGCGGAGCGCTGACCTGATTGCTGAAAATATTGAGCAACTTCAAGTCCTCTTTCCCGAAGCCTTCACCGAGGGCAAGGTGAACTTCGACGTACTGAAGGAATTGCTTGGCGGTGTGGTCGATGAACGCGAGGAAAAGTACGGGCTGAACTGGCATGGCAAACGCCGTGTGCGCCGGTTGGCGCTCACTCCTTCTACCGGTACGCTACGTCCCTCCACG
>JBBRXO010000161.1:0-4771 GCA_038248345.1 Armatimonadota bacterium
TAAGCACTGGTTGGGCATTAATACTACTGCCATAAGATAGGAAATCATTGCCAGGGCCACCGTTTTCTTCACTGCGACCGCTTGTAGCGAGGAAATCATCTCCCTCCCCACCAATGAGGATGGATTTATCTCCTGAGCCTAATTCATCATTACCAGGGCCACCATCTAGATACGCATACGCCGCTGCATAGAGATCATCATTGCCTGGCCCACCAAAAAGCTGGGAATATCCTTCAAAAGGTTCAGAGAGCACGCCGGACGTTACCAACGCGTCATTACCCTCACCCCCATAAAGGATATTATTTCCCTCGTAACCGCTTAATTTATCGTTGCCTAGCCCACCGTAGAAGGTATCAGAACCGTAGTTTACACCTCCACGCACCTCATCATCGCCAGGCCCAGCATCCACCACATTAATACCTCCAGAAAAGAAGCCCTCATCAGCAATGATAATATCGCCACCCGCGTAAGTTTTTATGTTATCATTGTAATTTGCTTCATCTTCGCCGACTTCAATCTCATCCGCTTTCACATCATCCGGCCCACAGGTGCCTTCTATAGGAACGCCGTCCGTTTTACCGCTTATAAGATTTTGCTCTGTCGGACATACTATATTGCGGAGGTCAAGGTAGATACCCAACGCACCCTCATAAAAACCGTAGACAGTAACACTGTTGTTAGAGTCGCCCTCTGGCTCAATTAACAAGATATCCCCAGAAAGACGTAAGCTGAATACACGCGTTATTCCATCTTGCTGAGCATTCAAGCGATAGTGATCGGAAGCAATCACCTCTGCCAAACCCTGAACCGGTAAATTATCCCATAGCAAAAGGTCTAAGCGATCCGGCTGGCGAAGTTGTCGAGCACCAATAGTGCCCAAAGCTGTTTCAATTCGTACTACATCGATTGATCCATCCGGCACACCACCAACACCAAGTTGAATATCGTCATCACCACCACGGCTGACAACCTCGTCTGCACCCATACCTGGAATTAATTTATCATTACGATCCGCTATAACAGTATCAGAAAGACTCTCATAAAGTTTATCGTTTCCATCTCCCCCCAGAAGCACGACACCGTTAGCTGTATATTCACCCAAAGTTGGGTAGTAACTAGCTCGGTAAGTATCTAATATGTCAACATTTTGAGTGCCATATAAAATCGGTTTGTTACCATCTAAAAATTTTATAACTCCCTCATTCCAAAGTGAGTCAAATAAAGCCTTACTATCCGAGCGCAATTTTTGCAGATCAAGATCACCAAATTTCATTCTTTTTGTTACATCATTGTTATAAGCTATGAGGTCGTATGTTTTTGTATTCACTGGGCCAACAAATTCAATTTTTACCTTACGACCTATTCCTGTAGGATCTATGATAGGTTCGACTATAATGTTACCAATCACTGCCAAGCCGTCGCCTTCAAAATCGAAATTTTCCTCAACACCTCTACGCGGTTCGATACCGAAATTTTCAATTCGCCGCCCACGCTCTGCATCAACAACAAATCTTGCGCTATCTACAATCTGAAATGAGACAGTATTATAGACATATACTCTCTCCACATAGTCATCAATAGCATCTTGATAATCATACTGCTGCATTTCCCAATCGTAGCGGCTAAGATTAAATATTTTTGCAATTTCAGCCTTTGAATAAGCCCCTGGTGGCAAAAGCTCACTACTTGCACTAAAAAATAAGCCAACTATTTCGAATTGACTACCTATAGCAAAACGACCAGCCCCACTGGTCATAAAAGTCTCTTTATCAACACTTACCGATGGAAGTGGAAATACTTTATCAGGCCGGATTAATGACTCATCAACCAGGTTTTCTGGCGTCAAAGTTTGCCCGTAAAGAAAGAGATTCGTTATAACTTTAGCTGTTGGCTCAACTACTGTTTTTTCATTCATAAGATTTTATTATTAATAAAATACCTTACCGCAGTTTGTTAGGACATTCTCAAACTTAATTGACTGTGAACTCCGAATACCATGATCATCAATATACATCATCTTATAATTTACGATGACAGGCTTGTTAGAATCCAATCCAATAACTCGATTGAAGAAAGAATCGGGTGGAATACCAACTGGCACACCAGGATCAACAGCACAGCAATTAGGATTTTTCGCTAGAAATTCTTCAACACTTCTATATGAAATCTGCTGATAGTTGTGTGTTCCTACGGGGAGCGTATCCCGATTATTGTGATAGCTAATTACCGCTCGAATCTTCTCGTCATCCGAGAGATACCGACCCTGCGCGATACAAAACCCGGAATAGTTCAAGCTTGCAGGCAATATAATCCCAATCAGAAATAGACCTGAGAGTGCAAACACAATGGGATACTTTCTCATGACACCAATCATGCTGATACCCTAACAATAGATAATTTCGATTATTAGTTAACAGCAATTTACGAGAAATGTCATGCCAATTGTTGCTTAAAAAGCCAATATTTTCAATCTCATACAGGACGGAAAGACTACGCCATTTCTTTCTTTTCACCCATCCCACTAATTGTCGCCGGTGTTTCACCTAGTGTGCTCTGTAGCGTGGCAGCAAAATCTGGAGTCATGACGGCTGCTGGGACAATAGCGGCAACAGGCTCATTCAGCGTGGCATGGACGGTAGCGGCGAGGTCGGGGGCTGCTTCCTCGATCAGGCGGATCTGCGCTGCGGGCACGGGCACGACGCTAAATCCTGCCGTCTGCTGTTTCACCTTGCCGTGGAGTGATTCCTGAAAATACCCCGCCTCAATGCGGGAATCGATCAGATCCAAGATTTTATCCCGTTGTTCCACATAAACCATCTGGTTTTTGAGGAGCAGGGCGAAGGCAGTGACCATCATCCAGACTGCTGCTGTCGGGTCAATATAGGTGAGGATAAATCCGATCACGAGGCAGAGGATGGGTTCGACCAGAGTGTAAAGTGTCCAATCGCTGAATGGCAGAATGCTTTGCAACCAGGAAACGCCAAAACTCATCGAGTGCCATTGTATCCCTTTACGGTTGCGACGCGATATTCTGAAGCGGTGAAAGATGCTCAAAAGGATGAACACGGCAAAGAAAACCGTGAATAACCTACCGTTCCAGCGATACGCGTCCGGGTTTTGCTGACTGGAAAACAACAGGTTCAGAAACGCCGCGCCGGAACCAAGGACGGTCATCAATGCAACGGCAAGAAACAGGCGGATCGGGCTTAGGTAACGCTCGCCAAAATCCCGGCGCAGGAACACTTCGAGCGATACCGATAGCCAGCCAAGCAGGATGATGGCGAGGTCGGAAAAGAACTGAAGACTCGCCATTGCTCCGGGAAGAAACAATCCTGCCACGTACTGCGCCTGTGTCACATGGCCACGGTCGGCGCTGGACACCATTTTGAGCGATAGGCTTTCCTTTAGCGTCGATTGGGCAGGGTTCAGGATGGGCGGGCCAATCGTGTCTTCAGCCATAACGTGCATCTCCTCCGGGGGTTTAGCCCTGTGTGAATGGGATTTAAAAGATTGACTCTTGTATAGACAATCGCCATACCTTCGGGTATGGTGAAAGTAAGGTTCTCAGGATTCGATTGGGATGCGGGCAATCTAGAAAAGTGCCGCAAACACGGCCTTTCCCTTTCGGAAATCGAAGCCGTTTTGAAACGGGAATCGACCTATATTGGCCCGGATATACGACACTCCGAAACCGAAGAACGATTTCTGGCAATCGGTACGACGCCACAAGGTAGGCCCACTTTGATCGGCTTCACATTGCGGAAAAAGGGTAATGAGACGCTTATTCGCCCCGTTACCGCCCGTTACATGCACCAGAAAGAGGTACACAAATATGGACAAAGAATTACCCCACTTCAAAACGGATGAAGAATTGGAACAATTCCTGGAACAGGATTTGACCGACTATATCAACCTCAAGAATTTTCATAAGGTGTCGTTCGAGTTTCAGCCCAAGAGCGAGAAGGTAAACCTGCGCCTGCCCGCAAATCTGCTTTCCACCGTCAAGGAACGGGCGCAGCAAGAAGGAATACCCTATCAGAAATATATCCGCCTGCTGGTCGAGCGCTCCCTTTCTCTCTAGCCCTGTGTGAATGTGGTTTTGATGTAGGTATCGTCAGTGGCGTAAAAGGTGCGGCCACCCTGGAAGATAATCGCATCGACCTTGAGGCCGTTCGGTGTGCCGCCTTTACGCAGCATCGTGAATTCAGCGGGCAACACCTTGTATTGAACACTCTCGCTGCTGCCCAGATTGAAGCTGCTGTTGGACTCCCCCTTGCTACCGCCCCCACTGTTGACGCCGCCGCTGTCCGTTGTCGTCCAGATCTGCCCTATCGTGTCGGCGGCATACTGATTAGTGGGGTGATCGCCATTAGCATGGAAAATCTTGGTGACGAAGTTACCAAGCAAGGCATTGGCCTCGTCATGCCCTTGCGATCCCAGCACGGAATAATAATTGCTGATATTCTGACTGAGATAAACCGTACAGGCGCGGGCGCTGCGGGCAACCGCCTGGTACTGGTAATCGAAGCTGCTGATAAAATTCTGAGCCTCGTCGGCCCATAGGAAGACCGGGCGGGAATCGACCTTGGCATCTCGGCGCAGGATCGCGCGCTGGAACATGAATTTCCAGATGCCCTGGACAATACGCCCCAGCCGGTCGTACTCCTGAATCGACAGATCTACGACGATGATAGCACCGTTTTTATAGGTCACTTCCGGGACGATGTTCAATTCGTTGCAGAGAAGCTCCCAGGCAACGCCGTGAAGGAGA
>JBBRXO010000162.1:0-4731 GCA_038248345.1 Armatimonadota bacterium
GCGTCGTTTCTTCAGTTGGCTGGTGAGATACGGCGCGAAGCGCTGCTCCCAGTCGCGCACGGTTTCATGGGTCAGTTCTACGCCGCGCAGCAGACAGAGTTCGACCACGTCGCGCAGGCTCAAGGTGTAGCGCAAGCGCCAGAGCACCACCAGCATGACTAGGTCGGTCGGGAATTCCAGGAAGTTGAACGGCGTTGCCGTCCGTTCATTATAGGTCCGCCGACACGTCCGGCATTGAAACCGGCGATACCCCCCAGCTCGGTCGGCGTCTTCAGTCTGGTGATCCGACTCGATTAGCACTGCGGGCAGCGCATGGTATGATGAGTTTGGTCAGGCATAACACCGTCAGCTTACCGGGTTTTGCCGGGCATGACAACCCCGGGAGAGGACTGACGACTCAATTCTGACAGAACCCCTACACCCATCAACGCCAGTTGATCGACGACGCCCTCGTGAAGGAGGTACTCGACAACGAGTTCGCCTGACCAACACCACCGCCCGCGGCCACCGGGAGGAAAGAGCCCCGGACCGCGGGCGGTCAAATCAGGTGAGCAATACTTGGCGTGAAGCGCGAGCAGCTACAATCACACTATCATTTTTATGGCTTGTCGACTGGTGAATGGCCTATTGCCATCTTCTTAATACCTGCAGGCACCTTGATTCTCATGGAATGAGAAGATCGGGTGTTATCTACAATGATGTTGCCGGAAGGGAGATCAATATCACAGACATGGATTGCCTCCCCGTCGCGATGGCCTGAGTAGTTGAGTTCAAAAGGCCCGAATGTCCGAAGCCCCGAGACTGTCGCCACGACCAGCGTGAAATTCGTGGTGACGTCGCCTTCCCAATAATGCACCCACAGGCTGTAACGTCCCGCAGTCGGCACTTGGTTCAGCGTGATGTGCTCGGGCCCGTATCCCCATGTGTTGTCGATATCCAACTGGGGATCATCGCCCGCCCCGTAAGCTCCCCAATCGGGGGTCTCATTCGAGAAATAGCAGTCCCCTGGGAACTCGAAGAGCTCCGCCCCCGGCCGCAGGAGGTGCAAATCGACGTCCGTACCGTTGGTATCCCACACTAGTTCGGTCCACAGAACTTGACTCACGGCGTCACACTCAACGTTCACCGAGGCATTGCCGACGCCACCCTCGTTGATAGCAGAGACGGTTATCTGATTCTGCCCTGGAGAGATGGGCTGGCGGGCGTCAAACGTGCCGTTCGTGAACGGTAGAGGCGCGGAGACGTATCGCCCGTTGTTCAAGATGGTTACCGTTCCACGGTCCAGTGATGTATCGCTGACGGTTCCGACAAGGTGGACAACTGGCGAGGTCTGCGAACTGCCATCTGATGGGGCTGTAATAGTTATTGAAGGAGCCGTGGCAGAGGACGCAACGGGGAGTTTCCAGCCCCAGGCATCGCTGTCTTCGTCGCGCACCACTCGCAGTTCCGGATGATAACTATCGAGCGGGTTCCACCAGGTTTCGGTATTACCGAACGTGTAGTCAGTGATTCCTTCGTCCTTGGCGCTGTTATACGCCTGCCGCAAGGTGTTGCCATTGAGAAGATAACTCAGGAAACGGGCGCCGTATTGCGCACCGTAAACACCTTCGTCACTCCAACCCAGGAATGCAGAGGCCCCGGCACGCCGAAACGCATCGCCCATACTGTTATTGGCAGCTCCAAAACAGGCTCCGGTGTAGACCAGCGAGTGCTGTTTCAGCTTCTGCGAGCTGTAGTAGAAATCGATGAATTGCGGAGTAATGCAGTACCGAAACGCGCCAGTTTTCTTGTTGTCCCACGAGTGGTGCAGTCGGACCAATCGCGGATGAGCACCGGTCAGGTCGCGATAGTAACGATTATCTGAAGCACCAGCGGAGGGATCTTCGCCAGTTGCAAGCACGACAGCCCCATCGTAGTTCCCGCCATGCGTGTTGAACACGATAATGTCGGCAGAGGGCAGATGCTTCAGAGCGTCGACAGACACCGAGGATCCATCCACCTCGCTATATTCCAGGTTGGCAGATGACGCAAGTGTCTTGTAGTCGTCGGCGTAATCCGGAATGCCCGAATGGCTATCATCATTAAGCGGGCTGAGGTACAACAGTGTGCCGACGGTCGGGCCGCGGCTGCTGCGAACGGGAAGCTGGAGCCTGGGAGACCGGATCTCTCTCTTATCAAGCGCCGAGAAGTCCCAGATTGTGGTGACACCATTGGTCATGGTGACCGCTATCCCGTACGAGCCGGTCTTCACCGAGGCAAAGCCGGGGATGGCTCTTGCAGCGGCGGCCATTTTCGCGATCATCTCATCATTGCTGCTGCCGTTCATCGCTGCTTCTACGGCTTGGTCAAGTTGTTGGATCTGTCGGGTCTCTTCCGCAGTGAAAGTCCCGTTGGCACCACCGCCTCCTCCGCCTCCGCAACCAGCGATCACGAATACCACGCCAAGCAACAGGGCTAGCAGAACTGCAATTCTTGATATGTTCATAGTGCGACCTCCGTATAGATTGGGGTGAAGTCGGCTAATTCGAGCGAAGCGTAGCGAAAAAACAGCAGGGACTTCTTCGTGCCAAATCAACCGCTATTTCAGTAGTTCGAGACAATAGCCTCTACTTCCTCTCGGAAAATTCATCCATCAAAAACTTATTTACTCGAAACGGGCACCAGCGAAATATCTAGAGCCTGTCCCAAAGTCCCCACTTTGTGGGGCGCTAACGACCTGATTCTTTGCCAAATTAGCCGTTCTACGGCCAGACGCTCCACACAAGCCATATCCGACCGCTACAATCCTGTTTTTTCGCCTCTGCAGGCGACGTCAGGCCCAAGACCGTACTTGGCGATCTCCTCAGTATCCCCTGTTTGTTTTGTTACGCAACGTCAGGCTGCCAACAACTGTTCGCTATTCACTGGAAGGCGGGCGAGCACCCAGAGGTTGTGCGCCAGGATGGTCCAGGCCAGTTCGCGCACCTGATGGGCGTAGCCTTTGGTCTGCAGGCGGCCGCCTAAAAAGGTCTGTTTGACGATGGCGATGCGCGCTTCCGTTTGCGCCCGGCGACGTTGCTGCGCGCGAAAGGTCGGCTCCTCCAGCCGCGCGGCAAACTGCCGTGGACTGCGCGGGCACATCCCATTCTCCAAGCCGGCTTCCGCCAAATCCGCGCGCGCGGCCGGGCCATCGAAGCCCCGATCCGTCACCACCGTGCGGATGGTTTTGGGCCCGAAGGCCGTCTGCCAGCGCGCGATCCCATCGTGGAGTAACGCCTGGTCCGTCCGCGGCGTCGGCGGCATCGCCCAATCGACGATCAGCCCGTCGCGCTGCTCGACCACGAACAGACTGTAGCCGAATTCCACCTGCGCGCCGGATTTGCCGCGCGTCAACACCGCCGTATCCGGCTCGTAGAGACTCAACCGCTTGTCCTCCGTGGCCACCGGGCGTTCGCCGATGATCCGCTCATGCGCCTGGTGCAACACCGTGGGCAGCTGGTCGAGCACCGCCTGCATCCGCCGCTGCGCCGCCACCGCCCAGCCCGCCGGCGCGCTCTGCGCCGCGACGAGCGCCGCATACCGCTCGGCATGCCCCTGCACGATATGCACCAGCGCCGTCATCTCGCGCAGGATGGCCTTCCGTCTGGCCTTGCCCTTCTCGCCCTTTCCGGCGTGCGTCATATTCATACAACACTGGTTCATCGTTGTCAGGAAGGTCGACGGCTCCGGCATCCGGTGTTTCAGCCCGTGCTCGCGCAGCACCAGCATCGCCGCGATCAGCGTGCGCACCGCATCGCGCAGCAAGATCCAATCCACCGGATAGTGGATGTTGGTCTCCGCGCAGGTGCTGTCTGCCCAGACCGTGGCCATCGCCACCGGCTGCCGCAGGTCCAGCGTCTGCGGGGCCGCCGTCGCCTCGGCTTGCTGCAACACAAACTGATCCACGGCACGCAGGTCGTCCGCCGGGAGCCAGTCCGCATACCGGTGCAACTGGCTATGCCCCGGCACGGCAACCGTCGCCAAATCGCCGAAAAGGCAAAAGCGTTGCAACACCGGACTCTCCGCCAGATGGCACGCGAATGCGCGCAGACTTTCTTGCAGCAAGGTGCGCGCCAGCGTACAGCGCAACGCGCGTTGCGACTCCAATTGATACGCCGCCTGCTCGTCGCGCGTCATCGGTCGTTTGCGGACCTTGCGCTGCAGGCACCGCGTCACGAACTCCTGCTCCAGCCCCGCCCGCAGCAGCGCATCCACGCGCGTCCAGCGCGCGCAAAACTCAGTAAATTCCACCGGCCCGATCACGGCGGGCAGGGCTGGACAGAGGGACAATTGGTGTGCGACAATGGCAACCGGTTGGCTGGTTATTTTCATGGCAAACGTATTATAACCGACCAATATCAGGCTATACCAGCGTTTTCACTGGTATAGCCTGTATTATTTCTAATGGCTACGCACGAAAAGGCGCTATTGGACTTTGGGACAGGCTCTAGCTAGCTGCTTATCCGGGTCGATGGCATCCAGCAGCCCGTTGGCAATCTCGCGCAGCGTCACCCCGCCGGCGGCTTGCTCAATCTCCGCCCGCTCGCCTGCCTCCAGTTCGCGGTCCAATCGCGCCAGCCGTCCGGCCAATGAGGAGAGCGTGTCCGCGTCGCGTTTGCCCCAGGCCACCTGCGTCACCAGCTTCTCGAAGTTCACCCCCGGCTTGCGCTCCAGCGGGCGCGTCTCCGTTTTATCCGTCTCGCACACCCCCAC
>JBBRXO010000163.1:0-4473 GCA_038248345.1 Armatimonadota bacterium
CCCGGTGCGCAAGCGCCGGGAATGAAATATATCATGATTCCCACCCTGAAAGGGTGGTGAATATCTGATTCCGTCACCCCTTCGGGGTGAAAAACTTATATTGATGTCAGACCCGGCGCTTGCGCACCGGGCTAAAATCCGCCACCGCTTCGCGGTGTAAATTATTTGTCACAAATTTCCCCCACAAACCTTTAAATACCGTGATATAATATTGTAGCTCTAACCAGACAAGGGTGTAGCAAATGGCTACGTCTTCAACGTAAAGCTCAGCAAAAGAAAGTTGGGCGATCCGAACATTGAAGATCCAACTACTATATTCCTGACTGCCGATGGCACCAGCAGCGCCATATCTGGAACATATGCCAATATCGCTTATGATCAAACGAACATCGATCTGATGCGGCACAATGGTAGTTTTATTAGTAGCTTTTTAGATGGTCATGTAGAGACGATCAAAAATAGGGAAGTCATGGCCACCTGGCTCCCCGCCAAAAGCCAGCCAATAACTTCGCTTACCTGCTCCGCCGGAGTAGCGCAGCCAGTCACCACCACCCACGCATCGGCTACCTGGGCAGTCACCCGCGGTGTGGCGGATGACGTGAGCGGGCTGCCGAAGGCGGATATGCTGGGCGGGGATGTTACCTTCACCAAGGCGGGGGTCTACACCATTACGGCCACCGGGTCGGCGGCGGTGGCCCCGCCGGTGACGGTGTATGAGTTTAAGGCTGGATCCACCCCCTGAAGGAGGTGGCTAACAACGGCAGGTACGCTAAAGCGCACTATCATTCAGTTCAGAATAGTCCGCGAAGGCGGACGACCGGTCGAAGATCATGAGCTTGTCGAATAACAGCGCCCTGCAGCCGGGATTTCAATCCCAGCGGCAACTTTTCTCTTTGTGTCTTTGTGCCTTCGTGGTTTTCCTCGTTCGTTCTCATGGGCGGGACGCCCATGCTACGGGATGATCTTGTTCAAGGGGTACTCGATGATATCCTGGGCGCCAGCGGCTTTCAACTGGGGGATGATCTCGCGCACAAGCTTCTCTTCCAGAATCGTTTCAATGGCGGTCCACTTACCATCGGCCAGCTTGGATATCGTCGGCCCTTTCATCGAGGGGAGCAGGCTGACAATGTGGCTCACTGATTCTTCGGGGACATTCATCTTCAGGCCTACCCGGCCTTCCGCACGCAACGCACCTTGCAACAGCATGGCGATCTGTTCGATTTTGCGCCGTTTCCACGGGTCTTCCCAGGCAGTTTTATTGGCCACCAGCACGGTGATAGACTCGATGACGGTATCCATGATGCGCAGGTTGTTGGCGACCAGTGAGCTGCCCGTTTCCGTCACGTCTACGATAGCATCTACCAATGTCGGCACCTTCGCCTCGGTTGCCCCCCAGGAGAATTCCACGTGCGCGGTGACGCCGTTAGCGGCCAGATAGCGCCTGGTGGTATTAACTAATTCAGTAGCGATACGCTTGCCTTCCAGGTCTTTCACGGTGTGCATGTCGCTGTCATTCGGCACTGCCACCACCCAGCGTACCGGGCGGGCTTCGGCTTTGGCGTACACCAATTGGGCGACTTCTACCACATCAGCGTCATTCTCTGCCACCCAGTCGCGTCCGGTGAGGCCGCAGTCCATCACGCCATCTTGAATATAACGGGCGATCTCCTGGGCGCGGATGAGCACAGCGCTCAACTCGGGGTCATCCATCCGCGGGAAATAGGAGCGCGAGGAGGTGGATATCCTCCATCCAGCGCGGGCAAATAGTTTGTAGGTTGATTCCTGTAAACTGCCTTTCGGCAGGGCAATTTTCAATTGAGGGGTGTCGCTCATCATAGTCCTCCAGGGCAATATCATACCACCGGCATTATGCCGATAGCAGTAAATTATAACCGCCGGGCGGGATGTGGGTCAAATTGCCGGGGAGTTCCTAACGCAGACTTCGCCCGCAACCCCAAGTAATTATCATTCCTGCAATAAATTCTGTTACAGTATCCTACCTTAACGCTTTAATTCACAGGATATAAGGATAGCCAGGATAACAGGTAGAATAATCTTTTTCAGATAGTACTTCCCTGCCAGTTTTATCCTCATTCTCCTTATATCCTGTGAATTACAACGATAGCGGACGACCTCTATGCATTACCTCGGGTTTTCAAAAGTGTTTTTCTCTACAATTCTTCAGCAGATAACTGGCAATGGACTTAAAACTATGCTTCACCAATAGTCAATAAGAAGAAAGACGAAGAGCGATGATATTCTGTTGTCACTCATCGCCACTCAGTGCTATAGTTATCGTAATTCAAGTGTTGCTGTCAGCAAAAAAAAGAAGATCAATATGGATACTGTTCATTATTCCGTCGAACGGGAGATTCCCGTCACTCATGTGGCCGACGTTATCGTCGTCGGTGGCGGCCCCGGTGGGCTGGGTGCAGCGGTGATGGCCGCACGTGCCGGGGCAGAGGTGCTCCTTATTGAGCGCCATGGCTACCTGGGCGGGATGGCCGCCGTCGGCGAGATCAACCCCTTTATGATGAATCATGCGAATGGCCAGTGCCTGGATCGCCCCATATATATGGAATGGGTGCGCCAGATGCATAGCTATTTATCAGATGCACTGTGTAAAACGGTGAGTAACAGCGCGGAAATCACCTCGGAGAAATCGCGCATAATCTCCAAAGATATCGCCATGCTGGCTACCGAAGACCTTTGCCTGGAGGCGGGCGTAGAATTGCTCTATCATCATACATTGGCAGATGTAATCGTCAAGGATCGGAAGATTGAAGCGCTGGTACTGCTTTCCAAGTCCGGCTATACCGCGGTGCGCGCTAATAACTATGTTGATTGCACTGGCGATGCCGACCTGGCGGCGCGCGCTGGTTGCGATGTTGAGATCGGCGGGCCCTCCGGCTTCTGCCAGCCGATGACACTCTGCTTTAAGCTCGCCGGTGTTGATAAGAGTCTGATTCCTAAAGATGCCGACATCCACACACTGTACCAGGCGGCGCAAGAACGGAGCGAGATAAGCTGCCCACGGGAGAATATCCTTTACTTCGACTTCTTTGATGATGACGTCATCCACTTTAATACCACCCGCGTGATCATGCATGATGCCACCGATGGTGATGCACTATCGGAAGCGGAGATGATCGCCCGTAAACAACTACGTGAGATTCTCACCTGGCTACGACGGGAGGTCGCTGGCTTCGCCCAGGCGCGCATCCACTCCATCGCGCATCAAATCGGCGTCCGCGAATCGCGCCGGGTTGTTGGCATTAACTATCTAAAACGTCCGGCTTATTTGGCGGCAGCTAAATTCCCTGACGCCATTGCACGGGTGAATTACAGCATTGATATCCATAACCCCACGGGCAGCGGCACCGAATTTGAACGCCTGCCGAATACCGAATTCTATGAAATCCCCTACGGCTGTGTGGTACCGAAAGATATCGACAACCTGACCGTAGGCGGCCGCCCCATTTCAGTTGACCAAGCCATCCACAGCAGTATGCGCGTGATGCCGCCCGCTATCAGTGTCGGCCAAGCCGCCGGCATGGCCGCCGCAATATCTTCCGCCCGCGGCATCCGCCCGGCTGACCTGGACGGGGTAGAGATACGGCAATTGCTGGCAGCGCAGGGAGCATACCTTTAGGTCTGTAGGGGTTCGTGGCATGGGCGTCCCGCCCATGAGTACGGGCATACCGCTTTACGGTGGAAAAATGGGGCACACGACTTGTGTGCCCCATTTAATTATTCTCTTCGTGTCTTTGTGCCTTCGTGGTTCACTCTAATTCGCCACGATATTCACCAGTTTCCCCGGCACCACGATCACCTTGCGCACCGTCCCCGCGCCGATGGCGCGCTGTACGGCGGGGCTTGCCTTCGCCAATGCCTCCATGTCGGCGTTGCTGGTGCCCACTGGCACCGTCAGTTTATCGCGCATTTTGCCGTTCACCTGCACGGGAATCTCCAGGTTGGCGGCGGCCGCCACGGCTTCGTCGTGTGTCGGCCATTCCTCATCGGGCAGGGCGCTCGTGTGACCGAGTATTTGCCACACTTCGCACGCCAGGTGCGGCGCAAAGGGGGAGAGCAGGCGGGTGAGCGTCTCTACGGCCTCGCTCCACACGGCATCGGTCGCTGCTAAACCAGCGGCGGCGTAGCTGTACAGTTCGTTAGTCATCTCCATCATCGCAGCGATAGCGGTGTTGAACTGGAAGCGCTCGATGTCAGCGGTCACGCGCTTGATGGTCTGATGCGTCTTGCGGCGCATATCCTGCCCGCGTGTGTCGCACGCATCAACTACCGATGCCCACTCGCCAGTGAAGGCGCTGCCGTGCATATGAATCTGCCGCCAGTAGCGGTTGAGGAATCGGTCGATCCCCTCGATGCCGGCGGGCACGGTGAACGGTTTGCCGGTCTCCGGATCCACGCCCCACTCGGCACGCTCGCCCGCGGGAGCCATGAAGAGGATGA
>JBBRXO010000164.1:0-4469 GCA_038248345.1 Armatimonadota bacterium
GGTGCCCTCCGGCGCGTTGATAATCACCTGGAACTCCCCCTTATTATCGAAGGGAAGGATCTTCATGATCACCATTTTGCTCGGGAACATGAGTACCACCAGCAGCAGCGCTACCCCCAGGCCTACGATAAAGAGCAACCCTTTGCGCGGTGTCTCCAGCATCGGTCGGGTGAATTTTTCATAAAGACGTCGCGCTGGGCCTTCGGTATGAACATGTTTATCATGTTCCGGTTGCCCGTCCAGATGCTGATGTTTTTTCAACAACCGATAAGCCGCCCACGGGGATATCATGAAAGCGACGAACATGGAGAAGATCATGGCGGCGGTAGCCCCTACCGGGATTGGACTCATATACGGGCCCATCAATCCCTGCACGAAGGCCATGGGCATGATGGAAGCGATGACGGCGATGGTGGCCAGGATAGTGGGGTTGCCTACCTCATCTACCGCTTTCACCGCTACCTGCATCAGCGGCTTTCCTTTGTTCTCCACCAGCCGATAATGGCGGGAGATATTCTCTACAATGACGATAGCGTCATCGACAAGTATGCCGATGGAGAAGACCAGCGCGAAGAGTGTTACCCGGTTCAAGGTGTAGTGGAAGAGGTAGAAAACCATCATCGTGAGCGCCAGCGTCACCGGGACGGCCAGACCCACCACGATAGACTCCCGCATGCCCAGCGCAAAGGCGATGAGAATTACCACGGAGATTACCGCCAACAGCATGTGGAAAAGCAACTCATTCGATTTCTCGGTGGCGGTGTCGCCGTAATTGCGGGTGAAGGTGATATGCACATCGGACGGCAGGCGGGTGCGCTCCAGTTCATGAAGTTTCTCCTCTACTGCGTGCGAGATGTTAATAGCATTCGCCCCTTTTTGCTTGGCGATGGCGACGGTTACGGCGTTATACTCGGAACCGGGGGCGAAGGTGGCGGTGTCGATACCATTCACCATACCATGCGGCCCCACCCCCAGGGTGACATATTGCGCCGGGTCTTCCGCGCCATCGGTGATCTTCGCCACATCGCGCAGATAGACCGGACGTCTACTGGAGGCACCGACCACCAACGCACTGACATCATCCGCGCCCGTGAGGAAGCTGCCCGACTGGATGGCGATAGCTTTATTATCATTGGCCACCGTACCCGCCTGCATCTGCTGGTTGGCACCGGCGACCGCCTGCGCCACCACCCCCGGGGAAAGATGGTATCCGGCCAGCGCGACGGGATCGAGATCCACGCGAATCTGCCGTTGCGCACCACCGATCACCGTTACTTCAGACACCTCTTTGATAGCCTTCAGATCATCGGATAATCCCTGGCTGACGATGCGCTTCAGTTCCATCGGCGAGTATTTATCGCTCCACACCGTCAGCGCCATCATCGGTACATCGTAGATCGAGCGCAATTTTATCAGCGGTTGTGACGCCCCCGGAGGAATAATCTCCGGGTGTGATGAAAGCTTATGATAGAGCTTCACCAGGCTGGCCTCTTCGTTTTCGTTTACATAGAACCGCACCACGAACATCGCCTGTCCGGGCATCGAGGTGCTGTAGATATATTCGACACCTTTCACCTCATTGAGGAGCTTTTCTATTGGCTTCACTACCCGCGATTCGATCTCCTGTGGGGTAGAACCGGGCGAGCTTACCATGATATCGACCATGGGCACCACGATTTGCGGTTCCTCTTCGCGCGGCAGTGCCAGCATCGCCATAATACCGGCGATGAGCGCGGCGACGATGATGATCGGCGTGAGTTTATTGTCGATGAACTTGGCTGCTAACGAGCCAGCTATGCCTAATTTGGGGGCACTCATAGCGCGCCCCCTTCGGTGCGGATATGCTGTCCGGCAGTAATGTTATTTACTTTTGAAGTTACGATGCGCTGGCCTTCCTGCAATCCACTCAATACCTGCAGGCGGTCATCCCACTTTTTGCCGATGGTAACCAGTGTGAACTGCGCAATTCCCGCCTCATTTACCACATAGACGCCAGTCAGTCCTTTGCGCTCCAACAGCGCACTGGCAGGGATGACTATTGCCGGCTCGGTGCCCGTGGTGACGGACAACCGCCCGAACAATCCGGTATTGATACCGGCACTCGCCGGCAGATCTATCTTCGCATTCAGAGTGTGGCTGGCCGCGTCGGCGCTGGGAACTATCTCAGATACCGTGGCTGGTAGCGTAAGGTTGAGCGAATCCAGGCGAATTGAGACCTTGGTGCCGGGCGCCAGCTTCACCGCCAGGCGCTCCGGGACGCTGCTTATTAGTTGATAGAGAGAATCGTCATCCATAGAGAGGATGGGCATTTGTGGCATCGCCATGCTGCCGGGGTCAGCCTTGCGCGCCGTGATGACACCGCTGAAGGGCGCATAGATAGAGGTATAACCCGCCATGTTCTGCGCACCAGCCAGACTGGACTTCGCCTGCGAGATGCCGGCGGATGCCAGGGCGATATCTTCCTTGCGGCCACCCTGGTGTGCCATTACCGCATCCTGCTTCGCCTGTTCATAGGAGGCGTTGGCTTGTTCTACCTGTTTCTCGGCGGCGGTGATCTCCTGGGTACGTGCTCCCTCATAAACCATGCTGGACTGCGCCTGCGCGATCTCCAACCCGGTTCGGGCCTGACTAACCACCGCCTCGTATTGCTTCACTGCTTGGCTCGATGCTTCACGTTGCGCCGTGGCGTGTTCAAACTGCATGCGGGAGACGACGCCTTCCTTATATAGATAGTCCATGCGATCATAGTCGGCTTGTGCGCTGATCAGGTTCGCCCGAGCCGTCGCTAGCCCCGCCTCTGCTTGGGTTATCTGCTGTTGTGCGGCTAATACGCTCTGATCCGACTGCAATTTCTGCTGTTTTCGTGATCCGGCTTTCACCAGATCAAGGTTGGCAATAGATTGCTCATAGGCGGACTTCGCGCGTTGCTCGCCTTGTTCCGCCTGGGATATCTGCTCCGGGCGTAGTCCCTGTTTGGTTTTCGCCAGTTGCGCCTGCGCGGACTCCAGCGTCGCCTGCGCCTGCTGTATATTGATGGCCAGGTCTTTGCCCTCCAGGCGGGCGAGTAATTGTCCTTTCTGTACGTGATCGCCTTCGCGGACAAATACCTCGGAGATTTTGCTCATCACTTTGGTAGAAAGGTCGGCATGCTGGATAGCCACGACGGTACCAGGCATGTCCTCCGTCATCTCGGTAGGCTGACGGCTGATGGTGATCACGGTAGCAGCTACCTCACTCGGAGCTTTCGTAGCCTCACGTGCCGTTTCCGCGCGCCGAGAAAAGATGATTATCAGCGCCAGTGCAATGGTAATTACTATGGGAGTTCCATAGATGAGTGCTTTCTTGTGTTCAGGTCGCATCATTAGACCCTCCTTGTGGGCGATGTATTATTATCCGTGTTTAGGGATGCCAGCATTGTGGATTCGCGTAGGAACAGGCTCCGGCAAACTAGGCCGGTAAGCTCCGTTAAGGATGTGTCCGCCAGACTGTACCAGACTTGTTGCCTGTTCTTGTGGCGAGTGATTAAGCCGCCATCGGCCAGCAATGTAAGTTGGCGGGAAACATTCGCCTGCTCCATGTGGGTGATCTCAATCAATTCACTGACCGACTTCTCACCGTCATATAACGCAAACAACAAGCGCAAGCGCGATGGCCCGGAAAGTAGCTTAAAGCGATGAGCGATCAATTCGATACCGGCATCTGTCCAAAGCATGGCTTCCATGGTATTATCCTGTGCTGTCTGCGGTGTGGTACTCAATTAATCTCCACCAGTGCGCCCATCGGGCAACCTCGCAGGCATTTCCCACATTGAATACACTTATCCTGGTCAATCACCGGAGCTTTGAAACCCTGTTGGGTGATGGCCCCAACCGGGCAGTAACGCACCATCGGGCACGGGTGATTCTGCGGGCAACGTGCAATTTTCACTTCAATACTCATTTTTCACTTCCTCCAATTTTAGCTGCTAACCAGCTAGTCACTAGTAGTATATAACCATATAGCTATATTGTAAACATTTGGAGGGGTTTTTTTGAGAAAGATGGAAATATCTGCAGGAATAATACTCAGATACCCGGGCACGCAGCTACGCCCATCGTTATGGCTGGGAGCGCACGCTTCCAGCGTGCCCCTTGCATAGCAAGGGCGTTGCAACTACGCGTAATCACCTTGACAATCTGTTGCAAAACTGACATATTACTCTTTGGCGGATTCACTGCGGGCCTACTTATTCTGTAGAAAAATATACCTGCACTCCGTAACTTGGCAGTATCAGCCCAGCCTATGGGGTGGCTGTGAAAAATGTATTCCTTATACAACACGGTGCTCGTGAATAGATAGACCCTGTCCCAACCATCCCACCCCCGATATCAAGCGTGAGAGCTGAAAATATGTTGGGCTATACCGGCTAAAAAAGCTGGCATAGCCCATGTTAGATCGGTTATAATGTAGTTATCATGCATAATCACAAC
>JBBRXO010000165.1:0-4448 GCA_038248345.1 Armatimonadota bacterium
CAGGTCAGGGCGACGCTGGCGTTGGCTGAGGTCGCAGCCAAGCCGGTCGGGAAAGCTGGTGCCGGGGTGGTCAGCGTGAGAGTGCTGCCCTGGGCGCCACTGGCGCTAGCTTCCTGGATGGCATTATCCCCCACTACGCGCCAGCGATGGATGCCACTATGATAACCTTCATCCATCTGGTACATGTAGGTGATGCCGTTATTTTGCACTACTCCCATGGTCAGCATGTTGCTAGAAATACCTGGCGGGATACATGAGCTGGTGCGGTTCCAGGTCTTTCTAAAGATCGTTTGCGAGAGTGCAACACCGAATTGGCCGACAAATAGTCCATTGTCCAGGAAGTGCATGTTCTGGTTAGCGCCAAAGTTGCTATTGCCATTATAGCCATAGATGATATTGCGCCCAGTGGCCCACACGGATATATCAACATTCTGATCGGTTGAATCATGGTAGGATCCAATGCCATCAGGCGTTGAACCATAAGGAATGGCCAGGCCGGGGCTGGCTTTCCAGCGGAACTGCGTACCACCTACCGGTAGACCACCGAGATGCCGCCAATTGGCGGGGTTTTTGTCGGGGGAATTAACATTGACGCTGCGGCCATTAAACGAGGCGATAATCCCGGTCGACGTAATAGGGAAGCGGATATCTCCGACTATTGTGGCGCCATAGGGATCAACCTCGGCTGCCGTAGTTGTACCGATAACGGTTGCTGCTCCCCAGATAGGATTGTTATTGCCGTCAATACCGGTGAAGGCCTTCTTATAGATAGTTTGTACACTGCCAGCTACCACGTTGTAGCGCAAATCACCGTTTTCGTAGATATCAGCGGCGGTCCATTGGGGGATCCCGACTGATACGGAGGTGATGCCGGTGAAGCGCACAGCTCCACCGGTAGCAGGTAATTCTACGAGATCGCGCTGACCACCGGTGGGACAATTGACCCAGGCGAAAGTATGACCGCTGACGGTCGCCACCGAAGCAATGCCGCCAATGAACATGTGGTAATTCGCTGGTACACTAGCCCCCCAATTCCGGATCAGCTTCCAGCTGCCATTGCCGCCAGCTACGCTGGGATCACCCGGCAACAGCGGTTTGCTATAATCAACCTGGTATTCTAACCAGCTATCAAATACCCGTGTCGCATTGTTCAGATCGCAGGAAACGGTATAGCTACAACCCATACGGAACGCCACTTGCTCCACATAACTGGGGGAGGTAGCCGGATTGATGTGTAATTGGCGATGATTGCCGCCATCACGCACTCAGAAGGTGCCATCAGCAAGCACGATGAGCCAGGTCGTAGGGGTGACATCATCAATGCTCTGTACGAAGTTAAACTTGGCAGCAGTGGCCGAAGTGGGGAAAACCACGGTAGAATCGGTGGCATAGCCACCTGCCACGCCGAAAACCCCATTATTGCCAAAAGAAGTTACGGGGGAGCCGGTAGCTGCTGAAGCATTTAATCTGTTGGCTAGTGCCGCCGTCGGCGATGTAGACGTTACTGGTCGTGGGATTCACCGCTACTGCCAACTAATTGGCGAGACCAGTGATAGTAGTGGCGATGCTGTAGCCAGCGGTGCCAACATTGATATAACGTACCACCGAGGTACCGGTAATTACCCAGAGATCACCGTTGGGCGCAAAAGCGATACGACCGGGATTGGCCACGCTCATGGCAGGCATTGTGACGCCAGTGCGCTTGTCGATACAATTTATCTGATTCAAGGTGCCGTGGGATATTGCGAGTACGTTGCCCGTGGTTTGCACGGCCAACCCCGACGCAGGAACATAGGCTGGCTGATTGATATAGACGTCAACACAACTGTTATAGACATCCATATCAGCCGGGTAATCGGGGCGGCGATTGAAGTTGTTGAGTGCACAGAGATCCAGTGTTTGCCCGTTATTATTTCCGTTCAACAGGAAAGTTGCCTGACTATGGTCGCTCACATTGTACGCTGCAACGAAAGTGGAGTGGGTATAATTAGAATACCCCCCGCCGATATCGGCCACATAATACCAGGTACCATCAGTGGCGATATGGGACATGTTACTTCCGTATGAGCGCTGCTGCAATTCATAACTACTGCGGATGTCAGTGGTAGAAAAACCTTTGATCTCGGTGCCATTCTCGTCATAGCCGGAGACGTATATAGCTGAAGTACCAACGATGGCCATATCAAGCATGCCCGGGCTGGTGCAACTACGAAAGATGTTATCGGTGTAGGAGTTGGAGGTGTTGCCTATGACGCCATCCCACACATAATTCACATTGTGGTGGATTATCTTTACGGTGTAAGTGTCGGCGGGCTGGGCGACACCGAAATCATTATTGCCATCCCATGTCTTCTGATAGCTACCTGCGTTATAGGGGACTCCACGCCAGAGGGTACGTACTAAGGCGCCAGCAGAGTTGTATACACCGGCACTGGTAGTACAACTGCCAGTGAGTGAGAAATTAAATGTGGTAGTCACGGCTTGCGCAGCGGTGACAGCAAAAATACCGCACAAGGTGAGCAAAAAAAGCCACCAATGGCGGAAGAAAACCGCATGTCTAATCATAATCTGACCTCAAAGTGATAACTATGAATGGGAAAACCACGCGTTGGGCTAGTATCAAATAGCTTGATACCGGATTTAGCATGCCCGAAAGCGGAACAGTCAAACCACCTGCGTCCACACGGTGAGTGCCGTTGCGGTAAAACAGGGAACTTCAATGGCTATTCGTCTGGTGGATTATGTGTGTCAGAGATTGTTTACTACGTACACTTGGCCTGGCAAGTATCTTACCATATGGCGTATATGAATTTGCATAAGTACAACCATGACCGCGTCTGGAATTCCTCCTTTTTTGTAAAATGAGGGCCGTGTTAAAACAACATTCGATTTGCGTGAGAAAAATATAACAAAAAAAATCCCCACGTCAAGCAGAATGATACGCCAATAATACCCGAATGTCGTATATGTTAAAAATCGGGGTGAAATAATAGCACAGGAGTGGACGTGGGCGGGGCCCTGTCAATTACCCATAAATATGTGAGTTTCGGGTATCCCTTGGAGCGCAGGCGTCCCGCTTGCCCGGATTGTAGGCATGTTGAGACTGATGATAGAAGCTAGCGCATCAGCAGAAAGCAATAACTTTGGTATTTATTTTGCAGAACCCATAAAATCGTCCTTCGGGGCAGGCGGGACGCCCATGCTACGAGCTTGTCGGGCGTCATGCTGGGGCAGAGATACGCATGCCCCATCTCTACCTACCGTCTTTACGCCCCAAAAACCAATTACCTTATTTCCTACCGGAATACTTGACAATAGCATTTGTAGCGGATATACTCTGTACATTAGTAACGAATTACGTTATTATCGTAAGCGAAAGCGGTACGGAAAGGAGCGGATTATGAGCGACAATTTACATTTTGATACTCTGGCACTTCATGGTGGCCAGGAGGTGGACGTCACCACGAACTCGCGCGCGGTGCCCATCTACCAGACGACTTCTTACCTTTTCAATAGCCCGGAGCATGCGGCGGCGCTCTTTGCCCTGACAGAGTTCGGCAACATCTACACGCGGTTGATGAATCCTACCACCGATGTGCTGGAGAAGCGCATTGCCTTGCTGGAAGGCGGCGCCGCGGCATTGGCGACTGCGAGCGGCATGAGCGCCGAGCTGATCGCGCTACTGGTTATCGCCCGCGCAGGGGATAATATCGTTTCGTCAGCAACGTTGTATGGCGGCACCTACACACTCTTTAATAACACCTTGCCTAAAATGGGTATTGAAGTGCGCTTTGCCGATACCAGTGACCCCGACAGTTTCGCAAAGCTTATCGACGATAAAACCAAAGCGGTGTACGGCGAGACCATCGGCAATCCGAAACTTGATGTCTTCCCGTTCGAGGCAGTAGCGAAGATCGCGCATGATAACGGCATCCCGCTGATCATCGACAATACTGTAGGCACGCCATACCTGGTGAATCCATTGCAGTGGGGCGCGGACATTGTGGTACACTCGTTGACTAAATTCATCGGCGGGCACGGCAACTCGCTGGGCGGCATCATTGTGGATAGTGGCAAATTCGACTGGGGTAACGGCAAATTCCCCGGCTTCACGAACTTGTGATGCGAACCGGACACATGCGCCAGCCGATACCCCTTGTCTTCAAGCATCTTCCTGACGATCGCGAAGCGCACCGGGGCATGTACTGAGTATATCCTGCGGTATACGCGAGAGCAACTCAGTACGGAATGGATAATCAGTGAGAACTCAGCGGCTGAAGAACCCGAAAGAGAAGCCCATACCCTATGCCCAAATCCGCCGTGAACTGGGGCTGCAATGAGCTATACGATCCTGTTCCTTCCCTCAGCGGACGTGGAACGAGGACGTAATAGTTAGCTCGTTTCGCCTTCTTTCCAATCTGTGGATCAACCCGCATCGGCTCTTCTCC
>JBBRXO010000166.1:0-4264 GCA_038248345.1 Armatimonadota bacterium
GCGAGAAAAAGGGTTTTGCAATTAGCTCTGCTCTTCATTCTATCGATATTTTTCCACCTCCCCCACCACCCATTCATCGCCCACGCTGGTGATGCGCACGGGGACGGTGTGGCCGATGATCTCTGCGGGGAAGTGAGCGTGTACGCGCTCGTAGTGGGTGGTGAGTCCCTCATTGCCGCGCTCCGCCAGCACCGGAACCACACTGCCCACCAGGGTACTGGCATGGGTGGTGAAGAGGCGGCGCTGCAGTGCCAGCAGCCGCTCAGCGCGGGCGTCCTTCACGGATTCTTGAATCTGCCCGGGCATGGTGGCGGCGGTGGTGTGCGGGCGGGGGGAGAATTTGAAGATATGCAGGCCGATAAAGCCGACCTCCTCCACCAGCTCAAGCGTATGGGCAAAGGCCTCCTCGGTCTCGCCAGGGAAGCCGACGATGATATCGGTGGTGAAGGTGGCGTCAGGCATGGCGGTGCGCAGCCGGGTGATTACCGTGCGATAGAAATCCGCCGTGTAGCCGCGGCGCATACTGTGCAAAATGCCGTCGTCGCCACTCTGCAGGCACACGTGGAAGTGGTGGCACAGCCCCGGGTGGGCGGCCAGCGAGCGCACCAGCCGCGCACTCACCCCTAGCGGCTCTACCGAGCTTAACCGCAGGCGCGGGATACTGATATCGTGGGTGGCATCGATGAGATCCGCCAGCCGTGGGCCACCTGCCGCCTCTATCCCATAGGCATCCAGGCGGATACCGGTGAGCACCACCTCCGGCATCCCCGCGGCCACCAGCGCGTGCAATTCTGTTATTATTTCGGGCAACGGGCGGCTGCGTACATCCCCGCGCGCCAGCGTCACCGCGCAGAAGGCACAGCTCAGGTTGCATCCGTCGGCTACCTTCACCGTGGCGCGGGTGCGCTCCGCCGAGGTATGTAAACCTGGCATGGTGGCGTGAATAGCCGACGGGGGCCGCAGGCGCAATAACAGCTCCGGGATGTGCGCCTGCTCGGTGATGGGCACCACTGCGGCCACCCCCGCCATAGCGCCCAGCTTCTCCGGCTCCAGCGACGCGTAGCAACCGGTGATTATGAGCGTGGCATCGGGGTTCAGCTTCAAGGTACGGCGGCATATCTTACGCGACTTGGCGTCCGCCCCGCCGGTAACCGTGCAGGTGTTAACGATATATATATCCGCGCACGCGCCCTCCGGCACGATGCTATACCCCAGCTCCGCCAGCGCGCGCGCCAGCGTGTCACTATCATATCGGTTCGCCTTGCACCCCAGCGTGGGCAAGGCGACGGTGATGGGCTTCGGGTCGGTACTCATGGTTGCTATTATAGCGGGGATGATGGGTTAGTTCCAAGTTTCGGGTTTTTTTAATCACGAAGGTGCGAAGGGGATAAAGGGGTGGAACCCAATCCATTTTCTAAATGACTATGATTACGACGTGGGTGCAGGGGCGCAAGGCTTGCGCCCACATCGTAAAAATACCACGCTAAACACCATAAACTCGTTCCCCAAATCCATGACATCATGCCCCATTCGTTATCAACGTGGGCGCACGCCGTGCGCCCCTACACCCACGTTGGAAACGTCGCTAAATTTTCTGTACAACACGTTAATAATACTATCCATAAGGGACTACAGACCTAACCCCGCCATCTCCAGCGCCTGCAGCAATGCACCGGCTTTGTTCAGGGTCTCCTGGTATTCGCTTTCCGGGACGCTGTCTGACACTATGCCGGCACCGGCCCGCACGGTGGCTATGTTGTCCTGCAGTAGGATGGTGCGGATGGTGATGGCGGTGTCAAGATTGCCTGCGTAGCTGAAGTAGCCGATGGCACCGCCGTAGGGGCCGCGGCGGGTGGGCTCCAGCTCGTCGATGATCTGCATGGCGCGGACTTTGGGCGCGCCGGAGAGGGTACCGGCGGGGAAGCAAGCACGCAGCACGTCGAAGTGATCCAGCCCCGCGCGCAGTTTGCCGGTGACGTTGCTCACCAGGTGCATCACGTGCGAGTAATACTCCACCTGCATCAGCTCATCCACCACCACGCTGCCGAATTCGCTCACGCGGCCCAGGTCGTTGCGGCCCAGGTCCACCAGCATGATATGCTCCGCGCGCTCTTTCTCATCCGCCAGCAGGTCAGCCGCCAGTGCGGCGTCCTCGGCGGCGGTTTTGCCGCGCTTGCGTGTCCCTGCTATGGGGCGCGTCACCAGCACGCCGTCCTCCTCGCTCACCAGGCGCTCGGGCGAGGAGCCGATGAGCTTGAAGCCGTCGAAGGAGAGGTAGAACATGTAGGGCGAGGGGTTGAGATAACGCAGTGCGCGGTAGATGTTGAATGGCTTCGCCACCAGTGCCGGGGATATCTGCCGTTGCAGCCGCTGCGAGGGCACCACCTGGATGATGTCTCCAGCGGTGATGTACTCCTTGGCGCGCTCCACGGCGCTGTGGAACTGCTCGCGCGTCATGTTCGAGGTCACTGCGGCGACTGTGCTTTCGTTAGCTGAGAGCGCCAGCGAGGTGCGCGGTACGGCGGATAGCTGCGCGATGATGCTCTCGATCTTCGCCACCGCGCGATCATACGCCGCGTCGGGGTCGTCGGTCACCCGCGCATTGCACACCACCTGCAGGCTGTGGCGCACGTTGTCGAAGATGACGCAGGCATCCGTGAAGACGAAGTAACACTCGGGCAGGTTCAGGTCGTCTGGTGGGGCGTCGGGCAGATTCTCAAAGTAGCGCACCATGTCGTAGCTGAGGTAGCCCACCGCTCCGCCGTAGAACTTGGGCAGCCCCGGCGCGGGCGCGGCGCGGAACTCGCGCAGCAACCCTTTCAGCACGTGTAGCGGGTCTTCGCCAAAGCCCAGTGGGCGCGTCTCCGCCACGCCGTCGCGGGTGATAGTCACCTGCCCATTGCGCGTCTGCAGCGAGATCGCCGGTGCCCCGCCGAGGAAACTGTAGCGCCCGGCGGTCTCGCCCCCCTCCACGCTCTCCAGCAGGTAGGCGAAGCGCCCGTCATCCAGCTGATGGAAGGCGGACACGGGCGTGTGCAGATCAGCGAGCAACTCGCGGTATACCGGGATAAGATTATAATCCGCCGCCAGCGCACGGAACTCCTCGCGGCTGCGGGACATAGCATGGTTTGTATTTAGCATAATAGACTCCTAAATAATGGTCAACCTAACCCCCCGGCCCCCTTCCCGGCGCGGGAAAGGGGTGTCCAAACGAATGGTTAGGCTTTTTCGTACAATCTCTTTCAATAGGCACCCCATCGCTCGCAGGGAAGGGGATGGGGGTTAGGCAAAACCGATACTCCTAGTGTCACTTACGGTAACGTGCTACACCTGCACCCACGCGTCCATATTCCCGGCGGCATAGGCGTTGTGGTAGGCCAGAATCAGCTCTTTTGTGCGGAAGCGCCCGCATTGCTCCTCATCCTGCCGTTGCACTATCGGGAAGGTGTCCAGAATCTCCCCAGCTTCGGTGCGGGTGAGGTGGTACAGGTGGAAATACAGCGCATCCAGCTGGCAGCGCAGGTGCAGCCGCCGCTCCTCATCCCAGACGAATGGCGCGCCGGTGTACCCCATATCCTCGGCAAAACCCCGCAGATCATGCGCGGTATAGCACAGCTCCAGCACCCGCTCACGGATGAACTCCGCCAGCTTCACCCCCTGGAATTCGCCGTCATAGGCGGTGGGGGGGAGGACGGGGAATTGCTCGACTACAAAGAAATTGAGATTTTGCCCACCAATTTTCTGTCGAGCTGTGTAATCCAAAGCGAAAGCACTAAGGTTTGCAATTAGGCATGCGACCTTGTCTCTTGCGTATGAGCCATGAATGCACATTACTGGCATACTATTCCCTACACAAGAAAGCGGTAATGGTGTGCAAATAAATGAACGCATATTGGTCGGTGCCGTAATACTTTTGAAACCAAGTAACCAATTAGGAATATCTTCGGGAAGTCGTTCTATTAACGATTTCTTATCAATCCAAAATTGCGGTTTAGCAGAAAACGATAGGTCTGTATGTTGTGCTTTGGTTACCACTTTCACTTGCGCTGGTCGAAACAGATTATTGGCATTCACAATCACACTCGCTGCCCGGTGGTCGTACATCTGCACCATCTTCCCTTCGTAGAGCGGAAGATATTTGACTTGTCCCTTGGTGTATACGTTGCCCGCGCCCAGCCAGCAGAGTTCATCTTCCAGCTCTTTGGCGGTTTTGAAGAGTGCTGAGTCGTTGGTCATGTCGAACATGCGCAGGAAGCTAACGCCC
>JBBRXO010000167.1:0-4151 GCA_038248345.1 Armatimonadota bacterium
AGGAATATCATGCTCAAACCGTTGGGTGACAAGATCGTCGTGAAGCCGGCTGCTGCGGATGAAAAGACCGCAGGCGGCATTTACGTCCCTGACACCGCCAAGAAGAAGTCCACCGAGGGCGAAGTTGTCGCTGTGGGCCGTGGCAAGTTCGAAAATGGCGCTATCGTGGAGCCGGAAGTCAAAGTGGGTGACGTGGTCATCTACAGCAAGTACGGCGGCACCGAAGTAACCATTGGCGGCATCGACTACGTAATCCTGGACGAGGACAGCATTCTGGCGGTGAAATAAGGCGTAAAAGCCTTTTCCCGTCCCATTCTAAACTGAAGGAGTTTTTAACATGGCAAAAATTATTGCATTTGATGAAGAAGCCCGTCGCGCGCTGGAAAGAGGCGTAAATATCGTGGCTAAAGCAGTGAAGACCACGCTGGGGCCCCGCGGCCGCAACGTAGTCCTCGCTAAAAAATGGGGCAGCCCGACGATCACCAAGGACGGCGTCACCGTCGCCAAAGAGATCGAGCTGGAAGACCCGTATGAGAACATGGGCGCCCAGCTGGTGAAGGAAGTCGCTTCCAAAACCAACGACGTGGCCGGCGATGGCACCACCACCGCTACCGTGCTGGCGCAGTCGATCCTGAAAGAAGGCCTGCGCGCTATCGCCGCTGGCGCTAACCCGCTGAGCGTGAAGCGCGGTATCGATAAAGCTGTCGACGCTGTAGTTATCCGCATCAAAGAGCTTTCTCACCCAGTAAACGGCAAGGACGACGTGGAAAACGTTGCTTCTATCAGCGGTAACGACCCCGAAATTGGCCAGTACGTCGCCGAAGCGATGGACAAAGTGGGCAAAGACGGCGTCATCACCATCGAAGAGTCCAAGGGCACCGACACCACGGTCACCGTGGTCGAAGGTATGCAGTTCGACAAAGGCTACATCAGCCCGTACTTCGTGACCGACCCCGAGCGCATGGAAGCCGTACTGGAAGAGCCAATGATCCTGCTCTTCGAGAAGAAGATCTCCAGCATTCAGGATCTCCTCCCGGTATTGGAGAAGGTCGCCAGCCTGCGCAAACCGCTGCTCATCATTGCCGAGGATATCGATGGCGAAGCCCTCGCTACCCTGGTACTGAACAAAATGCGCGGCGTGCTCAACGTGGCTGCTGTGAAAGCTCCGGGCTTCGGCGATCGTCGCAAAGCCATGATGGAAGACATCGCCATCCTCACCGGCGGCACCTTCGTTACCGAAGACCTGGGTCTGAAGCTGGAAGGCGTCACCGTTGACATGCTCGGTTCCGCCCGCAAGGTCACCATCGCCAAAGACAACACTACTGTGGTTGAAGGCAAGGGCGATATGGCATTGGTGAAAGCCCGAATCGAACAGATCCGCGGCGCAGTCACCAAGACCGAATCCTCCTACGATCGGGAGAAACTCCAGGAGCGCCTGGCCAAGCTCTCCGGCGGCGTAGCCGAGATCAAGGTCGGCGCAGCCACCGAGACCGAACTGAAAGAGAAGAAGCACCGCTTTGAAGATGCCCTGTCCGCCACGCGCGCAGCAGTGGAAGAAGGCATCGTCCCCGGCGGCGGCGTCACCCTGGTCAACGCCATCCCCGCGCTGGATGCAGTCATGGTGGAAATCTCCAAGCTGCCCGCCAGCCTGGCCACCGACCTGAAGATGGGCGTAGACATCGTCAAGCGCGCTCTAGAAGAGCCATTACGCCAGATCGCCGCTAACGCGGGCCAGGAAGGCAGCGTAGTAGTAGACAAAGTCGCAAACTGCGGCAAAACCGGCTGGGGCTACAACGCCCTCACCGATGTCTACGGCGACATGCTCGAAATGAAGATCGTCAACCCGGCGAAGGTCGAACGCTCTGCCCTGCAGAACGCCGCCTCCATCGCCGCGATGGTTCTCACCACCGAGGTGCTCATCGCCGACAAGCCGGAAGAGAAATCCGCAGCAGCCATGCCTGGCGGCGGCGGCGGCTACGGCGACATGGGAATGGGAATGTAAGTTAGTCAGCAGTAGCTGAATGACAAATAAGAATCCCCCGCTCTCTGTATAGAGGGCGGGGGATTTTTTTGTTGTCTGGAAGCGTGTGTCCCAAAGCGGTAACATGGACCAATAATACAGTCGCAATTGCGCCATTTTAGTCATACGAGAATTCAGACCTGGGGCAACGCCCTAGGAACTCTTTTATTGATTGTGGGGGAAATGGTGAAGGATTAAAACTACCGCACCACCAGCTCCATCTCCCCGATCAGAATCTTATCCCCGATCTTCAGCACGTGCTCGTTGATCACTCGCCCGTTTACCAGCGTGCCGTTTTTGCTGCCAAGGTCGCGCAGTACCCAGCAGCCATCCTCCCAGAAGATCTCGGCGTGGTAGCGGGATACGCCGACGCCCTGGACGACCAGCATATTTTCGTCATTGCGCCCGATAGTAAGGTTGTCACGCAGGGCAATAACGCGGCCTTTTTCGTCACCGGTGAGCATTACCAGCTCGGCGGGCGGGTTGATAGCGGAGCATATTTGCTTCTTTTTATCGTCATAGCTCCGCAGCACTGAGGGGGCGGGCGGGGCGCTGGGGGTGGCGTTGGGGTCGGCATTGACGCTGAAGAGCAGCTCGTTCGGCTTCAGCGCGGCGTCCTCTAGCAGGCGCACGGCGAAGGGGCCGACGGCGGTGTATTTGTGCTCGGTGGCGTAGTCCTGCAGGTATTGCTCCAGCTCGGTCAGCAGTTGGAGACTGAATTCGTTGAAAGTGGCAAAATTGGCGGGGGAGAGATACACGAGGTAGACATTGGGGATGATGATAGAGGAGACGCTAACGTTGCGGTGCGTCTCCACCTCGCGCGTCAGCCGTTTGGCGATCTCGATGGGTTGCAACTGCGTGCGGAAGGCACGGCTAAACACGCCCTCCACTGCACCTTCCAGCGTTCTTTCCAGTTTTCCTAACAGATCCATTGTTTTGCCTCCTCTGGCCTGACCTTTCGCTGAGGGTCAGGCGGCTCCCAGTCGTTTCAGCAGATTCCCCATGCGCTGCATTGCCGTCTCTATCAGCGGCAATGCGGTGGCGTAACAACAACGTATATACCCTTCGCCGCAGGCTCCGAATCCGCTGCCGGGAACCACAGCTACTTGTTCTTCAAAGAGCAGGCGTTCGGCGAAATCCATCGCGGATAGCCCCGTGTGCGCGATGCTGGGGAAGGCGTAGAAGGCCCCTTCTGGCTCGAAACAGGGTAACCCCATACTGCGCAGGCGGTTGAGAATGACGCGGCGCCGTTGGTTGTACTCGTCGCGCATCTTATGTACCTCCATCTCGCCATGCTGCAGCGCTTCGATGGCGGCCTTCTGCGCCGGGGTGGGGGCACACATGGTGGTGTAGGCGTGTATTTTATTCATCGCCGCGATAATTTCTGGTGGCCCGGCGGCAAATCCCAAGCGCCAGCCGGTCATGGCAAAGGCCTTGGAGAATCCGCTTAACAGTAGCGTGCGCTCGCGCATCCCCGGTAGCGAAGCGAAGGAGATCGGCTCGCGGTCGTAGGTGAGTTCGGCGTAGATTTCATCGGCGATGACAAAGAGATCGCGTTGTTCCACCACGCGGGCGATATCCTGCAACCGTTCCATTGGCAGGATAGCACCGGTCGGGTTATTGGGGTAGCCAAAAAGCGCAACCTTGGCGCCGCTTGCCGCGGACGCTGCATCCAGCTCGGCGCCGGTAAGTTGAAAATTGTTTTCAACGCAGGTGTCCAGCGGTACCGGGACGCCACTCGCCAGCAACACGGTTGCCGGATAGGCCACATAGCATGGTTGTGGCAAAAGGACGGATTCACCGGGGTTAAGCAAGGTGCGCATGGCCAGGTCCAGCCCCTCACTGACGCCCACTGTCACCAGAATCTCTGTTTCCGGATTATACTCAACCTGGAAGCGTCTTTTTAGATACTTGCTGATCTCGCGCCGTAGTTCAATAAGCCCCATGTTTGCGGTGTAGTGTGTTTGTCCACGTTCCAGCGCGAAGATGCCTGTCTCGCGGACGCTCCACGGCGTGACGAAATCCGGCTCGCCGATGCTCAGCGAGATAGCGTCCGGCATCTGCTCGAGCAAGCCAAAAAAGCGCCGGATCGGTGACGGCGGCAGTGCCTGAATATTCGATGCAATACGCG
>JBBRXO010000168.1:0-4107 GCA_038248345.1 Armatimonadota bacterium
CTCACGCTTGAAGAGGCGCAGTACCTCGATGCTACCAATATATTAGGCGCGGCGTCGGTGCAGGATACCTTCATGCTGCTCTTTCAGGGGATTCGGCAACTGGTGAAGGCACAGAGCAAAGTGGCTGATTCGGCGGAACAGCAGGCGTTATTAGCCGCTTTGAAGCGCCCCGAGTACCAGGGCGGGCAGCGTAAACCGGAGATTGACTGGCAAGATGATGATGCGCGGTTGGCATTATTAACCGAGTTGGTACAGTCGTATGTCTATACACACGTCGAACACGATCTGACCACGCTTCTGCGCTCATTCACACAGGTGCCGGGGCAGCGTGGGATTGCAGCTTTCATCGGTGGGCGCATCGCGGCATCGAGTATCTCTCGCGCCCGCGTGCGTTTGCCAAGGGGCACGCTGGAAGCGTACGCTTCCCAGCACAATAATATGATATTACACTTACCGCCGTACCACCATAGTCCCGGCAGCACGGTCGTGAAAGCCCTGTTTCATATTGTTTGCTCCGATAGATACACCGATGCCGATAGCATATCCAATACCAAACAGAGTTGATACGATTGACAACTCTGATGATTCGGCGGCAACAATAATGATGCCTATTACAAAAGAAAATATACCAGGGATAATATCAATCATAAAAAATCGATAGAAGGCCTGCCCAAAGCTTATTCTGGCGCCATTTTCATCTATCACCTTTGCCCCTATTGCTAGTTTCCCCAATGTTGCCTGTAGACTTGATGACTCCATAACAGGCTTATACATAAAAACCGATAGTATAATAATTATAGCAAATATTATCACCGTCAGTCCGAAAGATGCAGATGTAATATCTGAAATGTCAGATGCTCCCAACATCCCAGCCATAATGAATATCATGAATACGGCCACCCCGATCATGACAATACTATCAATAAACCTCGCCAACAAACGCATCCATGCCCCAATAGGCTCGACCGCCTGCGCATACATCATCCGCTGGTTCATTATCTGCTGGGGTGGCGCCCACTGTTGTTGTTGCATCTGTGGGTAAACACGTGGGGGTGGTAACGAGCGATTCGCTGCCTGCGCAGGTCTGGGTATGCCCATACGAACGCCATGGAAGTATCCCCCTTAATGTACCTATTCGGTAAACTCCAGCTAAATGACGTTTACCACATTCATAATAAAACTTTCTGTCCTAGTTGTCTATAGCGTTTCATTTTCTGTCTTTTTAGTCTCATATAATTATTCTCTGCAAATGCGTGAGATGTTACATGACCTGCCGGCGGAGGAGTGCCGTGGCGATAATTCCGGTGTTGAAGAATTACAACCGAATCCCCAACTCCATGCTCCCTGTTTTTCGCCGGGAACTAAAATGATAGCAACGGTGACGATCTATACAACTGTGGAGTTATACATTCTTAGCAAAAAAAATATTTGAAGATATGTTGATATCCTGCAGGAAGATGCGGATAAATGTGGAAAACTATATTGTCAGTCGTGTAGTACCCCTGCAAATGGTGTAGCTGATGGGGGTAACGATGAGTAATATCAGGTATATAAAGGAGGAGTATCAGATGCGTATTCGTTGTTCAAAGCTCGTTTTGCTGGCAGTACTGCTGCTGGGGGTTGTTGGTGTTGGGCCGGTGTGGGCTGCTGGCGCACCTGAATCACTGAAAGGCAGTTTTAAAGTCGGCGGTGATGCCGACTATTATTTCCATAATGGAAAGGTGACGATAGCCCGTATGGTATATGATACATGCGGATATGTGTACGGTGGTGGTTATGCTACCTTTGATATTCGTGGCTGGGATCACTTCACTGCGTATGTTGGAATCGAGGATGGAAAAGACGCTACCGGAGCACAACGTACTTCTATTGAAGTAGATGGTGAAGTAGTATGGCAGCAAGATATCTCCAGTGGTGATAAAGCGATATTTGTCGATATTCTGTTAACCGGAAGGCGTACAATAACATTAAGAGTAAAGACGGGCAACACCAAGTTCGCGGAACCAAAACTCTACAAAGGCACACCGCCGGCCACTGCTGGCGCTATCGTTACAACCCCACCCGCAACGGTAACCGGTGGCGGCACAACTACTGCTGCAAACACCCCCGCGACCTTCGCCGTGGATCCCAATGATATGGAGAAGCTGGCTACTGCGTTGCGCAAGCGGGTGGATGCCAATGCCGACTTAAAAGACCGCATAACCAAAGGGAATACGGCGTTGATGACTTTCAATCTGATTGCCATTCCCTCGCTCGATGTTGCCAGCACAGTGGCGGAGAACCTTTCAACTTCGTTGATTAACGCCGATTTCCCGCTGGTGGAGCGTGGGCAACTGGACAAGGCGCTGAAGGAGATGAAGCTGCAGGATAGCGGGCTGATCGACCCGGCTACGGCGCAGCAACTGGGCAAGGTGACCGGATGCGACTTTATCCTGGTCGGCAGCATCTCTGATCAAGGGCAGTTTGTGGTAATCAACGCCCGCTTCCTGGAGACCGCCACCGGCAAAGCCCTGGCCGCAGAGCGCGTGGAGATGCGGAAGATTGATATTAAGCGGTGAAGGTTCAGACAATCGAACCAAGTCAATTTACGAAAGGAGTCTGTATGAACAAGTTGTTACTAACCATGATGTTACTGGGTGCGCTGTTGCTGGCGGTGGCCGCCAACGCTGCGCCTGCCCCGCCGGCGGTGGAGAAGGTGGTGCATGCTACGGGGGTGAGCGCGGTGAATGCCGTGAAGGATCTCGCTGTGGCCGATGCCACGCAGGCGGCGCAACGCCGTGCGGTGCTGACGGTGGTGGGACTATACCTTACCGATGGCGTCCGCCAGGCCAACGGCAAGATGGTAGACGATTTAATCACCAAGCGTATGGCGGACTACCTGAAGGAAACGAAGGTGACCGACGAGAAATATGCCGATAGCGTCGCCACCGTCACCATCAGCGCCACCGTGCGCGCCGATCTGGTGAAGGCTGATCTTGATAGCCTGTGTCGGCGGCTGGCCCCGGCAGGCTCCCCGCGCATTATCATTGACATCTACCCCACCTGGACCAGCGACAACCCGCTGCTGGCGCAGAACCTGCTGACGCAGCAATTTGTGGCCCAGGGTTTCAAGGTGATTGACGGGCGCACTATCACCGATGCCCGCTTCACCGAGACGCTGAAGATGCTGCGCGAGCACAAGCGCGAGACGGCGCGCATCGCCGAATTGCAGGCGATCACTGATATTATCGTGGTGGGGCAGGCAAATTGCCGCGATCTGGGCAAAATGGCCGACCAGGATATCTACAGCGCCGAAGCCTGGCTGGATGCCCAGGTGATCAAGGCGGACACCGGCGAGATTATCACCGCCGCCCAGGGCACCACGGCCGGCCCGAAAGTGGCCTTCACTGATGCCAAAGCAGTGGATAACGCCGTGCGCGCCGCCATCGATGACTGGCAGGCGAAAAACTATGCCCCGCTGCTGCAGAAGCTGAGCGACCCCACCGCCACCATCACCCTGAGCGTGAGCAACTGCAACGCCAAAGAATTGGCCGATCTCGATGTAGACCTGAACAAACTCGCCTTCGTGCGCCAGACCACGCTGGTCTCCTACGACGACGGCCTGGCGAAGGTAGACGTGCGCTACCTGGGCGATATCAAAGACCTGATGCGCGACCTGGGAACTTTCCGCGTGGTTAAGCTGACTATCGAGACATCGACAGCGAATACCGTGCGGGCACGGGTGAGGCCGTAAGGGTTGTCTGAACCATGATTCGCTTGATTAGAGGATTAGGTTGAGAGTAATCCCTCTGCTGTTGGATTGCGATTTTTGTTCAACGTTCAACGTTCAACGTTCAACGTTCAATGTTTAATGTTCAACGTTCAATGTTCAATGTTCAACGTTCAATGTTCAACGGAAGAGGCTATCCAACAGTGTAGACGAATAGGTCAGAGATAATCCTTTAATCAGGCGAATCAAGGTTCTGACAAAATTTGAAGTTCAAAAAGGAGGAACAAAATGAACACAAGCACACGCATTTTCGGCACTATTGCCATCACGCTATTCTTAGCGCTGGCGGCATTTGCGGCACCTGGCGATGAGGTGCCGTTGACCTCACTCAATGTCAC
>JBBRXO010000169.1:0-3951 GCA_038248345.1 Armatimonadota bacterium
GGCATCGGTGGGGTGATCCTCTGGATGGGCCACGACAGCTTCCCCTGTGCTACCAACACCTCAATTATTGACTTCTGGGGCCGTCCCAAACCAGCAGCGCTAGCGGTAGCGAAAATCTTCCGAGATCAGTAACAACATTGGTCACGCGGGGGGGTGTCGCAACGACACTCCCCTACCCCAACTTTCCGTTCCATGTCCACAGGCCTTGGTGCCGCATCTTATATTCAACTTTCACTGCGGTACCTTCGTCGGGGCAGATGCCAAAAAGTGAACTACCACTACCGCTCAACAATGCTCCCAGACAACCTGCCGCCAACATTTTATCACGTAAGAGCGCCAACTCTGGCAACAGACGGAAGGCTGTTACTTGCAAATCGTTAGTAAGGCTAGCGGCGATACCGGCGGGGTCACCCTGTACTAGGGCTGCAATCATAGCGGTGGTCTCAGCTGCGTTAACATCAGTAGTAATTTTCACTGGCGCTGCCTGCAATTCTGCATATACTTGCGGTGTGGGCAAACCAGATTTAGGTTTTACCAGCACTATGTCGCAGGGAAGATAGCAGTCTAGTTTCGTGACTAACTCGCCGCGCCCGGAGATCAAGGCCGTGGGTGCGTAGAAGAAAAACGGTATATCGGAACCAAGGCGCGAGGATAAGCGGGCGAGGTCATTAAAAGGCGTATGCAACCCCCACAGTTTGTCCAAACCGATGAGTACGGCGGCAGCATCACTTGAGCCCCCCCCCAGCCCGGCGCGGGTGGGGACTTTTTTATCGAGTGTTATACGCGCCCCCATTTTGCAACCAGTCTCCTCACGCAGCAGACGTGCAGCTTTCAGCACCAGGTTATTGGCGTAATTCAAGGAATGCGTGTTGCAGTGAAAGATCAGCTCGCGGGCGGGTTGAATTTCCAGCGTATCTACCAGAGAAACTGTTCGCATTACCGACTCCAACGCATGGTAGCCGTCATCCCGCTTCCCCAGGATGCGTAGCGTCAGATTCACTTTTGCCGGTGCCATTATGGTTATCATAGCTATAGGTTACAACAGACGGCGGAAATATTCAACGTTCAATGTTCAACGGAGACAGTGATGCTGGGAATTTCCAACGAAAATACTCTTGCAGATAAGCAAAGAAATATGCGAATATACAGCATTATGAATGAATATCCACCTATTGGTAAGACTATTGAAGAGTTGCGGACGCAGATAGACCAGGTTGATGCTGATCTGGTGGCGCTGATAAGCCGCCGGGCGGAGTTGGCGCGTACGGTCGGGGCGTTGAAGGATGCGAATGATGCTGTGACCTTCGTGCCGGCACGCGAACGAGCGGTGCTGGCGAAGGTAGAGGCGAATAACAAAGGGCTGCTGCCGAATGAAGCATTGCGCGGTATCTTCCAACAGATCATCGCCTCCTGCCGTAACCTGGAGCAACCGGTCACGGTGGCCTATCTGGGGCCGGAGTACACCAACACCCACGTGGCGGCGTTATCGCGCTTCGGCACCACCGGACGCTATCTGGCGGCAGAGTCTATCGGCGACATCATCGACCTGGTGGAACATGGCAAAGCACATTACGGCGTGGCGCCCATTGAGAACAGCACCGAGGGGGTAGTCCGCGAGACACTGGATGCACTCTACCGCTCCACGCTTAACATCGCCGACGAGCTGAACATGTCCATCCGGCACGCGCTGTATGGGAAGGGAAAGCTGGAGGATGTAACCGAAGTGTACTCACATCCGCAGGCGCTGGCGCAATGCCGGCAGTGGTTGCACCGTTGCTTGCCGAATGTGGAGGTTATTGCTACCAGCAGCACTTCGCAAGCGGCAATGGTGGTAAGGATCAGCACGAGGGCGGCGGCAATATGCCAGCAACTGGCGGCGGAGGAAGCAGGGCTGAATCTGCTGGCGGATCGGATAGAGGATTCAGCGTATAACCGCACGCGCTTCTGCGTCGTCGGCCCAGCTATGTCACAACCGAGCGGGCATGATAAAACCTCCATCGTCTTCTCGGTGAAGCATATCGCTGGGTCGCTAAATATGGCGCTGGCAGTGCTGCAAAACCGCGGCATTAACCTGACAATGATCGAATCGCGCCCTACCAAAGAGATGCCGTGGCAATACCTCTTCTACATCGACCTGCAGGGACATGTAAACGACCCCAACGTCACCGCGGCAATAGAGGACATGCGCGAACACTGCCTCTTCCTGCGAGTATTCGGGAGCTACCCGGAGGCGAGTTAGTCAATTGAAAAATAGGAATTGGGGATAGCACCCTAAAACTGCTTGTAATACTATCCACTGGGCGCACTCCATGGTATAATACCGCCATAAGTTTTTCGTTAAGGAGATATTAATATGTTATCACGCTGGTGCTTGCTCTGGTTTATCGTGTTGCTGTTCCTTACCGCCGCCGTGGCGCAGCCGCCGGTGCGGCCCAGTGCCACCGCGCTGCGGGTGCCGGATGGTGCCATCATAGTAGATGGGCGAGATGACGATTGGCAGCGCGCAGGTGAGGCGTTGAAACGCTGCCGGAGCGTCTCCAACGACCCGAAGCTACTGACTTTTATCAATACCGACCGCGGAGTCTACCAGGGAACTGACGACTTCTCGCTGGAAACTTGGCTGGCCGCGGACAGCGCCAACCTGTATATTCTGGCCGATGTCCACGACCAGGCATTGTTCAACGATGCGGGCGCCGCGGATATCTACGCCGGCGATGATTTCGAGGTGTATATCGATTCTAATCTACCGGCAGCGCAATTCGCCAAGGAAATGAATGAGAACGTGCGGCAACTCATCTTCGAACCAGCGTTCGTCAACCCGGCATTCCCCAACGGCTTAATCTGGCAGGTGGACCAGTGCCCCGGCGTGACGATGGCCAGCCGCCTGCGCCCATGGGGATACACTATCGAAATCAAAATTCCGAAAGCCCTCTTCCCCAATTGGAAAGCGCACCCTGAGCAGGATACCGTGGGGCTGGATTTCCAGATCAACGATGCCGACTCCCCCGGGCTGGACGGGCCGCACACCTCGAATAAATACGCTGGCTTCTTGCTAAGTCCTGCTGCGCATTTCATGTCACCACAGGAGCTGGGCGTATTGAAGGTCGAGGCGAAACCGATTGATTTGACACCAGCGGCTATCGACGAGGCGCTAGGTAAGAAAGGCCTGTTACCCGACGATCTCATGGAAAAGATCAAGGCAGCCAACGAGCAAAATGCCGAAAGCCTGGCGCAAGCCGTGCTGGACAACATTGCCGGTGAACGGGCGGCGGATATCGCGACGGTCGCGCTGGCGAGCAAGGAGCGCGCACTCCATAAAGCCGGGTTGGTGATTCTCGCCAAACGCCCGCAACTCCCTGCGCCGATTGAGGCACTGCAGACCACGCTGGAGCCAAAATTCAGCGGCTACGGCGAGCTCGGGGAGGCGGCTGATCTGGTCAACTATGGCTTGGTAGCGCTCGCCGAGCGTGGGAAGCTGCCGGCGAAGCGCTGGTTCGGCGGCTACAGCCGGGTGGCCGATCCACAGGTGCGCCTGACGTTCGTGTGGTGCCTGGGCGCCAACGGCGACCGGGAGATCATCCCTGATCTGGCGAAGCTCCTCTACGACGGCAACCTGCGCGTGCGCATCAAAGCCGCCATGGCCCTGGGCCAGCTTCGCGACCCCGCCGCGCTCCCGGCGCTGGAAGAGATGGTTGCCAACGACCCGCATCACTACGCTCGCGGCGAAGCGACAAATTCAATCGCGTTGATCAATAAATAGGAAATAGGAAATAGGAATGGGCGCACAACGTGCGCCCATTCCTATTGGTAACGCCAATCTGGTGATTGACGTTACCAGGATGCATTCTCATTAATGACCTTCGATTACTTCTCGATACCGTTCATAAGCTGCCATCCAGGCTACTGTTTCTTTCGGATGGTAGTTCTTTATCTCGCTGGAATTATGCACTA
>JBBRXO010000170.1:0-3751 GCA_038248345.1 Armatimonadota bacterium
GATCACTTTGCCTAGCGGGTCATTTGTCCCCCCGAGCAACTCGCGTACCGAACTTGGGTTTATCACCGCGACCGGCAAACCGGCTTTGGCTTCTTCAGCAGTGAAGTAACGCCCTTTGGCCAGTTTGATGCTGGGGTCAATCTTAGGCAGGTCGCCCTCGGTACCGATGGTGGATAGTGTGTGGCGCTTCCCGTCCAGACGCTCATATTGTACTGTCAGCTGCAACTGCGGGTTCATGGTAACCGGCAGGCGCGCGAGTGCGTCGAGGTCGGCGGGTTTCACACGGCGCAGATTCAGCCCGGTGCTGTAGTCCGGCTGCACGATGACGCTGCGGCTGGCCACGGACTCCAGGCTCTTATTGATACCGGCGGTGAGCATTTTGCCCAGGCTGACCATGGTGGTGATGGCGAAGACGCCGATGACGATACCCAGCAACGCCAGGAAGCTGCGCAGGCGGTTGCCCCAGAGGGATTCCATGGCGATACGGACGTTTTCCCAGATATTCATCCTTCGATCCTCCCGTCGCGCACGTGGATAATGCGTTTGGCGCGCGCGCCGATGTCCGCCTCATGGGTGACCATGATGATGGTCTTCCCCTGCCCGGAAAGAATATCGAATACATCCATCAATTCCATGCTGGATTTGGTATCCAGGTTGCCGGTTGGCTCGTCCGCCAGCAGCATGTCCGGCTCCTGCACCAGCGCGCGCGCCACCGCCACGCGTTGCTTTTGCCCGCCGGAGAGTTCGTTGGGCAGGTGATCCATGCGGTCGGTCAGGTCTACCATTCGCAGGGCGGCCAGCGAGCGGTCCATACGCTCCGCTGCACTCATGCCACGGTAGATGAGCGGCAGCTCCACGTTGCGCAGCGCGGTCAGGCGTGGCAGCAGGAAGAACGCCTGAAAAACGAAGCCGATGCGCTGGTTACGCGTCTTCGCCAGTTCGATTTCGCTCAGCCCGGATACCTCCACGTCAGAGAGCTTATAGCTTCCGGCAGTGGGCGAATCGAGCAGACCGATGATGTGCATCAGTGTAGACTTGCCACTACCGCTAGGGCCCATAATGGCCACGTATTCGCCTTCGCAGACATCCAAATCTACGCCGGCCAGCGCTTCCACTGACACCGCACGCTCTGTGTCGCCGGAGACATAGATCTTGGTCACGTCGCGCATAGTTACGACGTTATTCATTTTTTTACCTCGAGTGGTGTGTTCATAATATACAATGGCTCATGCTGCATGGTAGATGATCTCGCCGGTGCGTTGAATTTCGCTAAGGAAGCCGCTGTCATCATTAATTCGTGAAAGCAAGTGCGGTTCAATCATAGGATCAATATCATTGCGCAGGTGACAGAGACGTGCGGCCATAGTCAAAAAATCCCCCTCGATGGAGGGAACAACTATCGCCACATCAATGTCGCTGTATTCGTTCGGCTGGCCGTTGACATAGGAGCCGAAAAGCAATACGTCGCATATTGGGAATTCTAGAACCACCAGGCGGGCATATTCCTCCACTAGGCTTCTGATTTCGCTTTTATCCATAATAATAACCTCTCCGTACCATAACCGTTGCCAATATAAGCAATGTCACCTTCACTTTTTTACCTCGTCATCCAGCGGTGAGTAGGAGACCAGGCTATCCGTTCTCATGGTGTCGGGTGGTAAGGTTACCACGATATCGCCGACGGCCAGCCCGGTGATGGCAGCCTTGGTGAGGTTGCGCGCGTCAACTTTGACCTCACGCTTAGTGACTTTGCCCAGCAGCTTTGGCCCCGGGTTAGTGGCTGTCGGAGCCGGTGCTGGCTCTGTGGGTTTCTTCCCTGCGCCGAAGAACTTCTGCAGCGGGCCGGGTTCTTTCACAGGTTCTGGCACCATCACCCAAACGCTATATTTTTTGTTGTCACCGGTGGAGTCTTCCACCAGCGATTCGATGGGCACCTGGGTGATATTGGGTATCTGCTGCGCATTCACCCGCGCAGTGATGGTATAGCCGGATTTGGCCATCAGTGCGGCGTCTTTCTTGTCGGTGAAGTCGAACTTCACCGGTAGTGAGGCACTGCCGCCTTCGCCCTTGATGACGGCGGCTACGCCCAGCTCGGTGAGGGTGGCTTCCAGCGGGTGGTCGGGGGCGCTATCCAGCTCGATGCGCGCCGGCATCCCTTCGCGGAGCAGACCCACTTCCGACTCGGCTATATTCACCCGGGCACGCAGCGTGTCGTCTTCCACTATTTTGATGTTTCCGGTGGACATCTCGCCGACGCGGAAATCTACCACCGAGATATAGCCATCAACCGGGGAGATGACCTGGCTCTCGCGCAATGTCTGCCGGGTACCCACTACGTTGGCGCTACTTTGGTCGCGCTGTGCGGTGAGGTTGCTGCGGGTAGAGGTGGCCTGGCTGTCCAGTGAACGCAGGTCACGCTCCAGGTCGCTTACCTTGCGCTCCAGGTCTTTCACCTCTTGCGGGGATTTGTCACCGACATCGAGCAAGCGTCGCCCTTCCTCCAGATTCCGTTTGGCATCCTTCAGGTCAGCTTGCATTTTGGCGCGGTCGGCACGTGTTTTATCATCCTGCGCTGTTATCGCTTCCCTGCTGGCAGTCAGATTCTCCTGCGAGGCACTGATGTCGGCGTTTTCCTTTTCCACGGTTAATTCCGCGAGGAGTTGCCCTTTCACCACATGGTCGCCCAGTACCACGGCGACCTTCGCCACGCGCCCCTGCCGACCAAAGGTGAGGATATATTCCTTCGCCTCAATATTGCCAGTGCCACTAACTTCGCGGGTGAAGTCCCCTTTGATGACACTCGCCACCGTGATGGCTATTGGTTTTGTTTTACCGGCACCTATCGCAACGGTAACCACAATCAACACGAGAACGCCAATGATGCATCCCCAGATTATCCATTTTTTCATAAAGCGCCTCCGGCGGCCTGTTGTAGATTCAGGGTGGCCGCCCATATCTCCATATTGGCATTATCGTGCGCCAGTTTTGCTTCCGCCAGCGCGATCTCACTATCCATATAGGTCACCTGCGAGATTGTCCCAAAGTCTAACCGCACCTGGGCGGCTTTCGTCACTTCTTGCGCTATCTGGTATGCCTGTGCCGCCCGCGGCAGATCATCCCCCGCTGCCTGGTAGCGCGTCATGGCGACGCTCAGGGTATCACGCTGGGCGCGGAGCAGATCCTTCAGCGTCGCGCGTGCGTCCTGCAGGTTGCGTACCTTCAGCTGGCGGTCCAACGGCGCGGTGACAACAAAACCATCAGCCAGCGCCAGTGCGCGCCCGGCTTCGTTGACTTTGTGCATACCCAGCACGATATTAGGGTGGTTATCCACGGTATAGCTCGCCATATCCAGCGAGGGTGGCAGCGGTAAGCCTTCCGCGGGAACCACGCCGTAGGGCTTCACGCGCGTCTCGGCGTCCGCCAGCGTGCGCTCGTCGTTTTGCTGTGCCATGCTGAGTTTCAGCGATGTCACGCGCGCTTTGTCCAGCTCTAGAGCCGAGATGGTGCCCAGCTCTTTGCGCACTAATGCGGCCTGCAATTGCATTTTCGCCTGCTGCGCACGTAGTGTGGATACCTTCGCCTGGGCGCGTGCGGAGACCAGCTGACTGGCGGCGTTGAATACCCGTTGTTTGGCGGTGATCTCGGCGGTGTTCTTCGTTGTAATTGCCTCGGTACGCTTTTCCTCGGCACGGATGATGCCGTTGATGGTGGCATCCGGGTCGCTACCGAGAGCCTGCAGTTCGGCGGTAGC
>JBBRXO010000171.1:0-3694 GCA_038248345.1 Armatimonadota bacterium
ATACGATCGCCGTGCTGTAGCATTACCGAACCGTTGATTCGGTCGGTATTATGGAGAATGCCGTTGGCGCTCCCGGCATCGGCCAGGATTGCGCCGGCGTTGTTGTGCTGCACTATTGCATGTTGCGCGGACACCTTGGAATCGGCTAGTACCGTCTGGCAGAATGGGGCGCGGCCGATAAGCCAGTTGCTCTCAGTTATCGGTGTGTTATAGACCGGTATGCCGGGGGAGTGGACTTGTAGCCACCCGTATATGGGCGGCGCAGTGGCAGTGGGCGGCGTTGCCCGTTGCCGCATCAACACTACCAGGCATAGCCCACCGAAAATGATGATGCCAACCATGCTGACCATGAATACCACCATCTGCCAATCCGTGCCGCTGGAGATACCTCCACCGCCCATCGAGGCGCCGGCAGGTCCGATATCAGATGGGGCAGCGAGTACCCAGAAGGGTTCTTTCGCGCCGTCCATCTCTATACCGCGGACTTTGAATTTCCAGTTACCTTCCTGCGGGTTCTCAATATACAGGCGTGCCGGTATTTCATCGGCAAAGTATTTCACCCCCGGACTATCCGCAGTTACGATGGTTCCGTCTGGTCGTATGGCAATAAGCTCTAGCTTGCTGCCCGGATAGTTGAGATATACCAGCAAATATTGCTTCTCTTTTGACCACTTAAGGTTACCGCCGGTTACCTCTTCTCCCTTTTTCACCATGCCCTGCTGTTTTAACATTAAGTTGGAAAGTGGCGGTATCTTATTCAATGAGGCGATGCGATTCCAACTGCCATCCTGAATGGTTTTAGCACCGTAATATTTGTCAAATTCGGCATGATTATAGATAGTATTTCCATCCGATGATAGTTTCCGTGAGCTGCGATCTGCAAATATCCAATTGCCTCTTTTTTCAATAATACTCCGCTCGCTTGCCAATTTAGATGCTGGTGAATTATATGACTCGCCAAAATAATTAGCGCGGTCAGCGTCATCTGCCCAAACGATGTAATCGCTATTGCTGGAGTCCTTGCGCTGTATAACCGAATACACTTTTCCATCAGCTTCAAGAATACTCACTTTATCATTATAATGCTGCTGATCATTATCAGATGAACATTCGCCCGCCCAGCGGCCGGAGAGGTCAGTTTCCGCTATAGTAGTCTCTTTATTATCATTTACAATGGTAGTCTTCACCGTAGTATGTAATAGCGTGATAAGCTCAGAGAACGCCACAAAGTTACTCACGTCGGAGTCAGGGTACTTTGCTGGATTACAATATCCAAAATACTTCCAACTTGTATGGGGACCGATATGGATTCCCATATGCAAATGTTCTCCGCCGTCTCCATTGAAATCTCCATTTTGTACATATCCGATGACATCGCCTTTGCTTACCCATTTGCTGACACTTAAGTTAAGATCACCTTCTCCATCAGAATCCTTGCTTCTGCGTAAATGCCCGTAGATTGAACAGAATTTTCTAATGGACACCTTTTTCTCGTTACCCACTTTAAAATTAAGGTCTACCGTTGAACCGAGGTCATGTTCGATAACGACTGCCAGTGTACCATAACCATCATGCTTCTCATATTGAACGATTTTTCCATCTGCAATCGCCCTTATCGCCGCACCTTCTGGCAGATTTATATCTTCCCCTAGATGACCTTCATATCCATCATGGTAAGCAGCAGGCTTCTCTGTAAAGAAGAAACTTCTTCCATTATAAGACCCTGGTGTATAAGGTGACACGGGGTAGTCCAACTCTAAGGCGAAGCAGGTAACGGCGCCTTGAAGCATGAGTACCAGTAACAACAGGTATAAAATGAACTTGGCAATGTGACTCATCGTTATTTCCTCAATACGATAGCTCGTTGGGCAAAATCTACCCACCCTCATGCGTCTTCGTAGAGTACCCCGAATATCCCAACATTCCCCCGCCGACTATGGCAAATAGGACGCCCCAATATGGTGATACATAGTTTGACATACTCCCCAAAGCGGTAAGTAATGCAAGCGCGGCGATGATGATCCCCATGACCATCACTATCGTCCCCGATTTCTTACGGAAGAGGAAGATGGCGGCTACGATGCCAGCGGCGGCGCAAATCAAAGCGCTCGGTGTTGAGCCACCTTGTGACATCATACCCCAGAACATCCTCATGTGATACCAGGGGATAAAAGCGGCGATTAGCACGATGATGGAGCCGATACCGCCGATGAGTCGGTCGCGGTTATTGACCACGTCCTCAAACCGTAGCCACTCCTGCGGGTACGGGCCGGGGGCATAATATCGCGGCGATACCGGTGGCGGTGACGGCGGCGCTTGCGCTGCATTTACTTGCAACGGTGCCCCACAACCACGACAAAAACGTGCATCTTGTGGTAATTGAGTCCCACATTTTGAGCAATAAGCCATAACTGTCCTCCCTTTTAACTAACGTGGGCTATTTGGATGTACTGTGTAAAATGGTAAATCCACCCACGAGCGCCAGGATAAAACCTGCCGCTAATACAAATAATCCCGGCCCAACACCCATCCCCCGACTGAAATAGCTGAAGGCTGATTGAGTATTCATTACTGCATACAGCATCAGCAAGCTCAGTGCTACCCACGGGCTGGCGAGGGCTATCACTGCGCCACCAAAGATGACGCGCTTCCCTATGAAGTCGATCTCCGCAAAACCTGCCAGCACAGCCAAAAATATCGCCGTGAGCGGCAAGATGAGAACGATGAGTACCTCTTCTGGTGCATTTTTGCTTAAAACCTGTGGTACCACCGAGAAGATCGACGAATATTCTCCTATTCCATTCATCATCGGGAGGATACAGCCCAGAAAAGCCAGAGCTGCCCCGATTCCCGCTATCCTCCCGCTCCCTTTCACCAATGCTGCTGCAACAGGTGCTACAACTGGCGCTGGGATAGTAGGGAAATTTAGCGGAGCAAATGTACTGGGCGGTGTCCCTTGCCATGGGGTGGGAGCGATAGGTGCTGGCTTGGGCGTGGGCGTGGCCCCAGCGGCCGCGCCGCACTGCCTGCAGAAGCGGAAGCCAACCACATTCTGCGTCTGGCATTGCTCGCAGTATGGCACCGCCGCTGCTGGCGCAGGTATAACCAGCGTCGCCACCGTGGCCTGTGGCGAGGCCACGGGCGGTGGCGAATACCGCGGAAGCGGCGCAACTGGCGGCGGCATCCTGGCTGCATTGACGACAGTCGCCCCGCAATGCTTACAGAACTTCGCAACGTCACTCAGCTCGCGCTGACATTTGGCACATCGTATTGGCATATCGTTTCTCCTATTTACTCTGGTTATTTCTTTGTCTGAACCATGATTCGCATGATTAAAGAATTATCTCTGACCTTTTTGTCATCACTGTTGGATGGCCATTTCCGTTCTACATTGAACATTGAACAAAAACCGCTATCCAACAGCAGAAACATTATCCTCGCCCTAATCCTCTAATCAGGCGAATCAAGGTTCAGACAACGGCACCCATATTATAAAGTCGTCGCCATCCTGGCGGATTCCGCTGGCATCCATGCCAGCGGGTAAAGAGAAAAAGCGTAAAAGAATAAAGGGTAAATTACGGTCCTGGCGAGAGAGACGCACAACGGAACCCGATGTCGCAGTAGTAGATGTCGGGGCCGCCGTAGTCGCCGCCGCGACACGCGCCACGGCCGTAGTCGTCGCTGTCGTAGCCCC
>JBBRXO010000172.1:0-3646 GCA_038248345.1 Armatimonadota bacterium
ATGGGATATTCATAGCGTATGGCGACCAGCTCAGCGGTTGTATTCAACGGTGTTCCGATGACTGTGCCGTTGCTGTTATAGGCCGTCACGATGCCGGCGGTGGCCGTAGTGAGGGTGACGCGCTGCACAAAAGTGGCAACTGGCGCATTATCGACATCACGGAAATTCATCTCCACCGTATGGTGCGCGGTGTAGGGCGCCACGGCTGCTGCATTGTGGACGAAGTAAGTCGGTGATGTCAGCAGGGTAGTACCGGGGCCATCGTACAGCTCAAATTTAGTGATACTAGAGGTCGCGCCTTCCGCCGTCCACTTCACCGCGCCAAGTGTCGGGGTGGCTGCGAGCGTGAAGCTCTGGTCGGTAAGCACCCCGGCGATCAAGGTCTGCCGCTCGGCAACTAATTCCGCGCCGGTGTCATCGTAGAAACGCAAGACACCAGCGTCAGGGGTATTGATTATCACTTTGCCCACCACCTCGCCGATGGCGATGCGCGCCTCGATAGTCTTACCGGTCATGGTAGCGGGGGCGGCCACGTCCTGCACGAAGATTTTACCGTCATGGCGCAGAACACTATCGGTGGTATAACAGGTGAATTCGCCCACGCTGGCGTCCAGCAACGGTGAGCTGTTCTCCCATATCACCTGGTCTACTTTGCGGTTCAGGGTAACATTGATGGTGCGCGTGGCGTTACCCGTGCCATAGGTGGCCAGCAACTCTTTTACACCACCTACGCGGATGCTCAAACGCCCGGAGTTCGGTGTCACCAGCATGATACGCGAGACGGTAGTGGGTTGGCCGAAATTATAGACCAATATCCCATATCCTGCCACCACAGTAGCATCATCGCCGTCCTGCAGATTAGATGCCGGCAGATCAAGCAGCGGGAGGGTTATGGCTTCATCTGAGTAGTATTTGCCGCCATCGCGAGAATCAGTAGCGAGCGTAACTCGATGCAAGGCATCGGTGGTGGCGGCGTAAACAGTGCCGTCACTGCCGCGCACGGGCGAAGCGATAAAATTGCCTGGGGTGAAGGGAGCAAATAGCTCGAATTTCGTCAGTGTACTCGCCACCGCCGCTTCCCAGATAATCTCCTTCGCCTGCCGATTCACCAGTAAAGTGTAATCGCGGGCGACGGTGTTCTTTGCTACGGTGAGCAGGGTCTTGATCTTATCATCTGCTCCGCGCACGCTTATTGTCCCGGCGTCGGCAGTGGTGAAGTTGACGGAGCCGACGAAGGTCGGCGTGGTGAAGCGGGCGATGACTTTCGTATCAGTATAGGGGGCGGTCTGCGGTGCGAAGACGGTGTCATCTGCCTTAATATACTGTTGTAATGTCAATTGCCCGGCGGCGTCAGCGGTGGCATTGGCCGTCCAGCTATCCCAGCGCAAGTTGCCGTATACATCAAATAAAGCCAGCGACGGCGTGGCTCCCGCCGGAGTCCACGTGAGGGAACTAACGATCTCATCGACGATTATGGTGAAGATGCCCGCATTTGGCATGTTGTAAGTCTGGATGGCGCGAGATTTGCCCGCCGCGTCGACGATACTGAAGGTACCCGGATCATTGGTCTGCAATACCACTGAATGAACGTACATCTTCGTAGCCATAGTGCGCGTAATGGTTGCAGTTGTATCTGGCAACACTACCGCTGAAAGCGCGGGGGGGAGCAACAGCGCCGCTTCAGCGCTATAGAGATACAGCCGGCCATCTAAAGCGCCGACGGCGATACTGCCATCAGCTCCCACTGCCGGTGTCGCCTGGATGCCACCCTTATAGGGCATCAGGGCATCCCACACTGCTGCGCCAGTACTGGCATTGTAGCCGTACAGGTGACCATTCTCGGCCCCCTGATAGATACGCGCCACACGATCCGGGGTGTTGACAGTGACTACCGGTGAACTGGAAAGCCGGACGTGGGTATCGGCGAACCAGCGCTGGGTGGGTTGCTGGGGGCCGGGAGCCGCCGGGTTAACGGTAGCCAGATTGCCCTCGCGATAGCCGTCACGATGGAAGAACGGCCACATCGTCCCCGGCTGCGCTATCTGCAGATCCGGTTGCGGGGCAGTGGCCCCGGCGCTGCCATCCGGGCCTATTGCATAGACGGTACCATCATCGCCGCCCACAATCACTGCCGCCCCTTGATATAGTGTGGGGGCTGTATGGAAGGGCTTGGCCACCGGCATTCCGCCGTCTGTGCGCACATTCCACACCCAATTCATCGCCGGGCTGCTCATCCCTGGTACACCACCTGGGGTATTCCCCTGATAAAGCGTGATACCGGAGGATGTTATGGCGAAACCCTGCTGGGAAGCTGCGCCAACCGACAAATCCGCTCCCTGCAACATTGGGGATAACGAAGCAGCGGCAGTTGCAAGCGCGTAATCGCCGATTTTGGTATATGTGCCTTTGAAGATGCCGTCAGCATCTGCCAAGCGATAATAACCTGTGGCAGTCGTAGTGGTGAGCACCAGTTGCAGTTCAATGCCGTTAGCTAGTGCGTAATTCACCGGGAGAATCATCGGGACAATTACCGTCGGGTCAAGGTTAGTGGCGCTAGCCCCGTGGACATAGTGCCGCATACTCAGCTTACCATCATCGGTGACATATAAATAGAAATAAGCGTGGCTGGTGGCGTCGCCAGGGTTAAACAGCGTATCATCCTGCAGGCCGAAGCGTGCTTCCTGCGCCGCGCCACCCGCGAAAGTAGCCAGGGGTGCGCCCACATCATTGACGAAGCGGGGGAATATCTTTCCGCTGATGGTTATTGTTCCCCCGGCGATATTATAGACGGGCGCGGTGGAGGTAGCCGGTGCCAGTACGCCTTCTTTCGTTGCCGCCAGCAAAGTAGCGATGATCCCAGGGTAGCTGCGCGCGGTGGTAGGCCAGCTATCCGCCCGCCCCAGATTATAGACGCTGCCCGCACCGGTACTTACCAGCAGATTGCCCGCAGCATCTAGCGTCAGCGGGCCAGTGACCGGGCCATCGAGGGTGAAGCTACTTTCTAACAGCGCGATTTTATCGGGGCCGCCGCTGATGGCGTGAATGGTGCCGGAGCGATCACCAACATAGAGCGTATCCCCGGCCAATGCGCCTGCGACATCAATTGCCGCCGCGCCACTCACCGGGAAAGCGTAATCCACTGCACCGTTGAGCCAGCGACTGGCCCCTGCGCCAGCGGGCGTCTCATATACGGCGTAAACATTGCCGATGGTATCGCCAACATAGACGGTGCCGTCCGTGCCAACCACCGGGGAGGCATTGACTGGTCCGGCGGTGTTGTAGCTCCAGGCGGCGGTCATATCGGCAGTTTTTACGGTGAAGATGACGCCCGATTGAACGCTACCGTTACTACGGCGCGCGCCGTAGACCAACCGTTGGGTACCGTAAGCGGTAAATAACGCCGGGCCGCCAACATTGATGAAGGACTCGTTTATAATAGCAGTAGGTCTGAAGATATAGCCCACACCATCCGGGGTCACCCGCACAGCGGCGCCGTCCTCACAGGTGAAGTATATGTCACCGGCAGCATCTATGACCGGCGAACCGCTGGCCGGAGCCAGACCGGGCGCGCGCAAGTTGGGATATGCCCAGAGGAAGAGGCCACTCTGCGCGAAGGCAAAAAGCCGACCGGAGATGGAAGTAACAT
>JBBRXO010000173.1:0-3550 GCA_038248345.1 Armatimonadota bacterium
ACTATCACCTGCAATTGTCGCCGATATCCGCCAAAAGGTACTACGGAATAAACGTTAGGTACGGTTTTTACGCTATTCACAATTTCATTATCGGCCAGTTCACGCAGTTTTTCCGGTGTCCAGCTTTCGTCACCGGTAAGGGCCAGCGCCAGTACCGGGATATTTAGTGGGTCTATGGCCAGCACCCAGCTGGGTTTCAGGTTGGCTCCGGTGACAGGCAGGTTCGCCTGGGCGACGTTCATCAATGATTGAGTGTCGAAGAGCGCCTTCTTCATGTCGGTGCCGTAGGGGAACTCCAGCGAGACGATGGATAGTCCGTCCTGCGACACCGAACGCAGGTAGCGAAGTCCCTTGATGTTCACCATCTGCTCCTCAATCGGTTTAGAGATGAAGGTCTCCATCTCCTCCGCCGAGAGGCCCGGCATCATGGTGACGACGCCTACCAGCGGGCTTTCAACATAGGGCATCATGCGGCGCGGCATATATCCGCTGATGGCGATAATGGCGAGGATTACCACGCCGACATAAAATGCTATCACCGGATATGGGTGGTCTATGCTCCATTTAGAGATATTGAAGACCGAATCGCGTGCTGCGTTGACGACCCGGCCTGGTTCTTTTTCTTCCATGCTATTTCTCACTCCGGGTTAGCTCATGATTTGATGAATTTCACCAGCTCCATGCCGCACTTCGGGCAATGCCCTGGGCTGTTACTCTCCACCTCAAAGTGCATCGGACAATGGTACCAGGTGAGCGCTACTGGCGCTACCGGCGTTACCGTTTGCGGCGTCATCTTTTCCGGTACCGGCATCGGCGATTCTATCGGCGGGGTACTGGCTCCGTGGGGCTGGTATTTGACGCCATTCTTATCAGTTACCGGTTTGATCGGCTGAGCAGTAGTGACGCTACTTTCAGTTTGTACTTCGTTTTTCAGCACCGTTATCACATCGCCGTCGCGCAGGTTGGCGATGCCGGAGGTAATCACCTGGTCGCCCTCCTTCACCCCGTCGAGGATTTCTATGCGGCCACTGCCCAGCCTGCCGGTGGTTACCGTCACGCGTTTGGCTACCTTGCTCATGCCATTGTCTACCGCCAGGAAAACGCTGTTCATTCCGTCGCGGGCAATGAGTGCGTTGGTGGGAACGGAGAGCGCCTTTGAGTCGGCATTGCCCAGGCTCATATCCACCGCCAGGTATTGGCCGGGGCGCAGGCGCATGTTCGGGTTGGGGATGCGCGCTTCCACAATGGCGGTGCGGGATGAGGCGTCGCTGGCCGGGAAGATGGCCGAGATCAGCGTGGTGATCGGTTCATTTGGGGCATCAACGGTGTGGGCGGTGATACGTTGGCCTACTCTTACGCGGGTGAGATCGGCTTCTGAAATACTCACCTGCAAGCGTACCACATCGATCTTCGCGATCTTCATGATCGATGTTCCGGGTTGCACCAGCGTGCCGGGGGCGACATTGCGCGCAATAACGATGCCGCCGACATTGGCGCGAATATCTGTATATCCTTTGATGGTGGCGGCCTCATCAAGTTGCGCGCCTGCCTGGTTGGCGGTGGAGGTGGCGGCGTTCATACGTGCCATAGCGCCATCAATTGCTGACTGCGCTGCCTTGATTTCGGCTTCAGCGCCATCTAAAGATGCCTGGGCTTCGGTAATCTTCGAGGTAGCAATATCCAGCTCATTCTGCACATCATTCAGCACACGTTTCTGTGCCGCTTCTGCCGCTCGTAGCGCTGAATTTGCCTGGTTTACGCGCATTACCGCGTTGTTATATTCATCATTTGTGACATCTAAATCTGTTTGCGAGATTGCCCCTTGATCAAAGAGCAAGGTCTTGCGTTGTAACTGTACTCTCCAGTATTGCGTTTCTGTTTGTACCCCATTCTTCTCGGCATAGGCATTGGCAACTGCTTCTGCCGCCTGGATTTTGTTATTGATCACACTATTGTCGGTAGTGGCTTTGGCAATTCTGGCCTGAGTTAGTTGTGCGTTGGCAGCGTCACGCGCACGTTGCGCCTTGGTCATATTGGCGTGGGCGGTATCCAACTCCGCACGCGCTGCGGTGATCCCCAGGGACGCAGCATTGCTGCCATATGATGCTTGATTCTGTTTGGCAGCAAGCTCACGGGAGTCCAACTTTGCGACTAATTGCCCGGGCGTGACCTTATCGCCGGGGTAGAGCGACATCTCAATTAATTGCCCGGTGACGCGCGGGAAGATCTCCTCTTCCTGATCGGCTACCACGGTGCCGGTGTAGCCGGCAGTGGAGGTAAAATCGGTGTAGTGCGCGGTCTCGGTATTCACCGCCTGCGTGCCCGGCGCTGCGAATCCGCTCATGTCCATATTAGCGGAGGCGAGCAGCGTGGATTGCTTCGGGTCGCGATATTTGCGTACAATGAATATGGTGCCTACCAGCACGACCACCAGCGTGAGTATACCCACGATATACCCGCGAGGTTTAACCGGAATGACACGGTAGAGGATTGCCGTTGCGAGCACCGCCACCACCAGCAGGATAATGCCAATGAGCGACCAGGGGATATTGCCAGGATTTTTAGCGATGATACTTTTTCCGGTATCTACCATGAGACGCGCGGTGCCATCACCGTCCATCTTCATTCCCGCCATTTGTGTTACATTTATATCAACTTTCCACTCGCCGGCCATGCTGAAGAAGACGCGTGCAACATATTCACCGGGATTAGCGCCGGGAGTAGCCTTGAAGTCTGCCGGCATGGCCATAGCGGTCATGTCCATGTGGATGTCTACCGCCGCTCCGGAAAGTGGTTTGTCGCCATCCATGACCGTGAGCAGAAACTGATTCTCCCCCTGCGCCGGTGGGGTGGGGCGAGTTGTCACTGTGATTCGATACTTCCCGGCATTAGCTACTGTCTGGGCAGTGGCGGAAAAAGCGAACAAAATCGTTACTACTACAGCAATTATGAGTGACAGGTGCTTCATTTTACTTCCATTCTGCGCATCCATTATTTTTTATTGTCTTTTTTGCTGAGTACAAACCCTAGTATAACAATAATCAGCAACAATGCGGCCCCGCCAGCGATATATAAGATATTATTTGCTGATGCAGGTTGCACCGGCTTGGGGCGTGGCGGTGGTGGGATTGCTTCAGTGATCAATTTTGCCATTATTGGGAAATCTACCTGCCCGTCACCCTCCGAGACTGCGCCTTCTTTCTGCTGTACTTTTATGGTAATAATCCACGCATCTTCCATGCCCAGGTATGCCTGCTGACAGATGTATTCGCCGGGTTTTGTGCCGGGCGTCGTCTTGTATACAGAGGGCATCGTCATGGCGGGCATGTCGGCGCGAATACCCACCACGCCACCCACCAACGGCTTATCGCCATCTTTGACGGTGATAGTAAATACGTTGTCAGCAGCTACCGGTGGATCGGGGGTAGTCATGAATGTGACGGTATATTTCCCGGCTTTGCCCGTCTGTTCTGCTGCGAAGGCAGCGGTGCCAATAACGAAAAGCATCGATGCTATCATCAATACAAGTATTGAAAATTTCATATTACTC
>JBBRXO010000174.1:0-3508 GCA_038248345.1 Armatimonadota bacterium
ACATCTATATCTCCCAGCGGTGATCCAACGGGGTCGCCGCCGAAGGGTTCTGGCTTGTTCCACTGTGCGGGAGTGGGCAACCAGGCCGAAACTCCGCTGTTGAAGAGCGGAGTTACGCTATGATATTCCCCGTCCACTTGCCATTTCTCTGCGGGCATGTAAATACCCTTGACCGCATAAGCGCCTGGCGGAACCGGCATAAAGTTGTCATCCAACCCGTCCCAGCTCTCGGTGAAAGCGCCATTGTTCTCCGCCGTTACCGTGCGTACACCCCCGGAGACAAACTGACTGATAATCCAATCGGGATTATCCTTGTCGACGATAGCCAGCGTGACGCGATAGGTGTGCGGCAGCGGGGCATCAGTAGGCAAGTGAAAGGTAACGGGGACGCCAACTGCCCCGGCAACAATTCCCCATAGTAGTACTACCATGAGAGTGAAGGTGTAACGTAAAAGATTTGACATTTACTTCTCCTTATGCGCGATAATTGGCAGGATTATACCATAAATTCCGCCATTTTTGTGCCAGTTACCAATCATAATTACCAGAGTGCAGCTCTCCAACAAATGAAGTAGAGGAACTATCACGACATTGCCTCTATCGAAGTTTCGCTTTCACATTTCACGGGTAAAAAGTATAATTGTGTGTAGCGAAGAAAACAGGAACGTGAGAATTGATGGGGAACAACTTTGCCACTACCATTAAATGATCAATCAGAGGAAATTAGACGGTTATTGACCGAGGCTAATCTGTTGCGTCTACGCGGGCAATACGATGAAGCTATCGGCGATTGTATGCGTATTCTGGGACTTGATCCAGCAGATGCGGGGGCCCATTCGTTGCTGGGTGACATCTACCACGCGGAAGGCAACGACCGCGAAGCGCTGGGCTGGTACAAACTGGCCGTGCAGATGAACCCCGCCAATCTGTCCGACCGCAAAAAACTCGATGATATGATTGACCGAGTCTTCAAGGCCGGGCAGGATGACGAGGCCTCACCCTACGACTCATTTACAGGCGATGACTACTCCGCCCCTGTCGTCAGTGAAAAGACCGGCACTGACCGGTTACGCCAGCTTATCCTGAAGCTGCAACCGATCCACGTGGTGATCTTTATCTCAGTATTGACGATGATCACGGTCTTTATCGTGCTGGCGCTGCGCCATAGCACCGGGGCGCGCGACACCAAAGCGCCCATCATACCCAGCAGCCAATACCCCGCGAACCCGGGTAATAACGTGGGAGTGGCTCCAGGGCAGTATGCCTCATCAGTGACTATGAGTCCGCCTTCATCAGACATTGTGGAGATAGGTGCTACCCCCAACAAGTTGGGCCTTAGCGCCAAAGCCCCCATTTCCGCTACTAATACAGCCACGGCAACCGGCCCAATCAACGTACCAAAGGTTGCCCAGGCACCGATATATCCAATAGATCCGCCTAAACAGCCACTCAATGCCGTTGGCCCGGCGACCGTGCCGGGTGGGGGCGACTCGCCGGGCAAGCGCGTTACCGCTATCCGCGGCGCCCTGAACACTTTAGGGGGTCAGGGGAGTTTCCTGCCGCAAGTGGTGATCAAACGCGTGGTCTATGATAACAATAACGATAATGCTGATATTGATTTCTCTATCCCCGATATGGGCGGGCCACTGGAGAATAAACGCGGCCTGCTCTATGCCGCCACCCATATCGCTCGTACCGCATTATTGGGCGACACACTAACTGAAGGCGTGAAAGTACGCGGCTACACTAGCGACGGCACCAAAGCGTTCTTTGGCGAGATTAGCCGCGAACAGAGCGACGCTGCCCGCACGGCGAACACCTATGAAGAGTTGGAAGCAAACGTCAACGACCCCTGGTGGCGCGAAGATTTGCACGACGTACCTTACCAATAAGATTGTCGTCGCCGCATTAATCTGTTATCATAATCAAGCGTGCGCCGGTAGCTCAGTGGATAGAGCATCAGACTTCGGATCTGAGGGTCGGGGGTTCAAGTCCCTCCCGGCGTACCATTCTTCTACAACCGGTCTCTATGACTGTGAACCTACAGATCAACAGAAAACGGCGCTATTATTAGATTCGATGATATCTTCCTCTATCTGCCCGTTCTCATGGGCGGTAACACCCATACCACGAGCCTACAGACCTAAAGACCTTTTTGCGATTCAATCTCAAACGCCACCATTCCTCGATATAAATCCTGGCAGGCGTCGAGGGCGGCGCGAAGCTCGGGGGCGCTCTCGCTTTCCAGGGCGGCGCGCATGCGGAGGAGGGCGCTGTCGAAACGCGCCAGCTCGGGGATGGGAACCAGATCACCCAGGGCGTCCAGTTTTTTATTGATGTTATCGATGACATCCTCACCCTTGCGTTGCAACTCAGTCAGCTCGATTACTTCCCGGTCGATACTGGCGAAGAGTTCGGCGTCGGCCATCATGCGCTGCACTTCCACATCATGCTCCGCGGAGCCGGGCGTGAGGATGATCTGCTGTTGCACGCCGGTGGAGCGCTCGACGGCATTAATATGCGCAATACCGTTCTCATCGATATCGAAGGTGACCCCTATGCGCGGGTAACCCTTGGGCGCGGGCGGCACACCATGCAGGGTGAAACGCCCAAGTGATTTATTGTAGACAGCCAGGTCGCGCTCGCCTTGCAGCACGTGGATATCCACCGCCTCCTGGTTATCCGCCGAGGTGGTGAATAACTTCGTCTCGCTGGTGGGGATAGTGCTATTGCGCGGGATAATGCGCGTAAAAATACCGTTAGCCGTCTCGATGCCCAGCGACAGCGGGGTGACATCGAGCAGTAATATCTGGCTCAATATACCGTTAACAATGCCGCCCTGGATAGCCGCGCCCAGCGCCACCACCTCGTCCGGGTTGACGCCCGTCACCGGATCATTATGCAGCATCTCCTTGACCATGCGACGCACTGCGGGCATGCGGGTGCTGCCGCCCACCAGCAATACCTGATCTACCTGATTAATAGAAAGGCGGGCATCTTCCAATGCATACAGCGTGGGGCCGACCATACGATCACGCAGATCATGGGTGAGAGCTTCAAACTGCACGCGGGAGAGATTAGCGTTAAGATGCACGGGTTTGCCGTCTTTCGCCGCCAGGAAGGGTAAGCTGATAGTGGCGCTAAGCTCATCAGAGAGCTGAATCTTCGCCGTCTCCGCTGCCTGCTTCAGCCGTTGCAGCGCCAGCCGGTCATGTGCGAGGTTGATGCCTTCTTGCTCCTGGAAGATATTGATGAAGTAATTCATCAGGCGTCCATCCCAGTCGTCGCCGCCCAGGCGGGTGTCGCCGTTGGTGGCCAGCACCTGGCATAGCCCTTCGCCGATCTCCAGTATGGAGACGTCAAAGGTGCCGCCACCCAGATCCCATACCAGCACACGATGCGGCTGGTGATGGTCTTCGCCATAGGCCAGCGCGGCGGCAGTGGGTTCATTGACAATACGCACCACCTCCAGCCCGGCGATGCGCCCGGCATCCTTGGTGGCCTGCCG
>JBBRXO010000175.1:0-3286 GCA_038248345.1 Armatimonadota bacterium
ATTAAATTTCACCGCGGTAGTACCAGTCAGATTAGTTCCCGTGATCGTAGTGGTGGTACCCGTCCAATTGGTCGGGGTGAAGGAGGAAATGGTGGAATCAGTCGCCCACGAAGCAGTGGGAAGCAACAGAAACAGCGCCAAGGAGACGAGGAGAAGCTGTGCCAAAGACCTGCCTTTCAGTGAATTACTCATACTTGTCCATCCTTTTTAGCTCAAGATAGCTCAATGGTAATACACAGGTGGGACACAGAGAATACCGTCTAAACGGCAACCTCCATGTGATCTAAGCACCACTTGCATAATTAAGATACACCCGAATTACTGCTATGTCAATGGTTTTTTGTCATCTATTTACGATAAACAGCGGAATATGAAAAATAAATATTTACACTACCCCCATCATCGCCCCCTAACCTATACGAAATAGCCTTGCTACTGTTATAGTATTGGCAGCTGGTAGAGATTTGGGGGATGATTTTTGTCGATTACTATATCCAGTGCCTGCTTGCATCGGTTGCCGCAGTATATTAAGGTACTGGGGCGGTTGCTGGATGCCGGGCAGCGGAATGTGACGAGTGCGGAGTTGGCGCGGGAGTTGAAGCTGGATGAGACGCTGGTGCGGAAGGATCTGTCGGGCATCGGTTTCAGCGGTAAGCCGCGCGTGGGCTTTGATGTCGCGCTGTTGTTGGCGCACCTGGAGGAGTATTTGGGGTTGCACAACAGTAAGGAAGCTTTTCTTATCGGTGCCGGGCGGCTGGGGCAGGCACTGGCGGATTATCCGGGGTTTGAGAAGTACGGTTTGCGCATTACCGCTCTTTTTGATAATGATCCGAAGAAGATTGGTCAGCTAGTGCATGCGTGTGAGGTGTTGCCGCTGGTGAAGGCACCGGAGCTGGCGCGCCGGTTGAATGTGCGCATCGCCATCCTCACCGTGCCCGCGTCGGTCGCGCAGGAGGTGGCCGAGGTTCTCGCGGAGGCGGGCATCCTCGCCTTTTGGAACTTCAGCGGCCACACGCTCAAATTGCCCGCTCCCACAATAGTACACAATGAAGACCTGGCCGAGTCGCTTGCAATTCTCTCGCATCGCCTCACGCAGCTTTTCGCCGTGGATGCGGTGGAGCCGGCGGTGCTTGCCAACGATAGTAATACAGGAACGGAATACCATGAACACAAATAGTACCAGGGCGCGTCAGCGCAATCTGCCGATGGGGCTGGGGTTGCGCGGGGTGGGGCAGACGGTGATTTATCTGCTGTTGCTCATCACCCCATTCATCTATTTCTCCCACAACAGCTCTTTTTATCAGCCGCCGGATTCGCCGCCGATAGATGCTCCACGTCGCTTGGCGCTGCTGCTGGTCGGCGGGCTCTTGCTGGCGATGCTCGCCTGGGCGATGGCGGCGCGCAAGCGTATCGTCTGGCGCTGGCATATCCTTGACATACCGGTGCTGCTTTTTGCCGCTGGTGGCGTGATCAGCAGCGCCTTCAGTGATCAACCGGGGCAGTCATTCCTCAATCCACTCTGGGCAAATGATAGCGTTCAGCTCATCGTAATCGGCGTCTTGCTCTACTTCTGTGTGAAGGAATTCCTGCGCACGCGTGAGGAGATCCTGCGTGGGGCGTGTGCACTGGTAGTCGCGTGTGCCGTGATGGTAGCGGTGGGGTATGTCGATCATATCGGCAACGCGCTGCTGGCGCAGGGGAAGCTGCCCAGCTTTCCGATTTTGCTCAATAGCGGTTTTTCCAGCAGCCGGCTAGTGGGGACGATGGGCAACCCGATGATCACCGGAGGTTACATATCCATGATCATTCCCCTGGCGCTCGGGCTATCTTTTGCCATGGTGGGCACACTGCGTAAGGTGATGCTAGGTGTCACTATCTTCCTGTTGCCCGCCTTGCTGCTTACTGGAGCCCGCAGCGCCTGGCTGGCGCTCTTTCTGCTGATGTTCATCATGTCGGTCATCTTCTTCACCCGTTTGCAACGTGGGGAAATGCCGGCACAGCAGCGGAAAAGTTTGGTTATCACCGGGCTGGTGACGCTGGCACTGCTTATCGGCGTCATCTTCGCTATCCCTTCGGTGCGGAGTCGTGTTACCTCGGTAGCCGGGTTGGGTTCCAGCGAGAATGCGACGGTGAAGACGCGGATAATCTATATGACCGGGGCCTGGAATATGTTCCGCGCCCGCCCGGTCACCGGGTGGGGTTCCGGGCGGTTCCGCATTGTCATGCCGCAATATCGCCCGGCGGGGAATGGGGCGATGGAGAATGGGATGCCCATCGACCGCGGCTATTGCACCGCGCTCCCGCATAACTTACCCATGCAGACGGCGGCGGAGATGGGGCTGGTGGGGCTCATCCCGGCTTTTCTCATTGTTATAATGATGTTCGTGACAGCCTGGCGCGAGATGCGCTACAGCCCGGCGCGCGATCGCCTCGCGTGGGCGCTCTTCGGGTTGCTCACCGCGTATATCCTCAACAACCTGGCCACCTTCGATAACGCAGTTACCATGTCGCTCTTTTGGGTAGGCTTGGGGTTGTTGGCAGCACTCAGCGCGCATGAGCACACCGCCCTGCGCCTGACTCGGGAGAGCAGTGGGGCGATGCAGGCAGTCGCAGTTATCTTGGCGGCAGGCATGTTATTCTATGTGAATATGAACGTAAATGCTTCAATTTTGACGCATAGCGGGGTACTGAAAATCCCTGATGAGGAATCGATCACGGCGCCATTAGCCCCGAAAGCAATTGCTGATTGTGATGAGGGGTTGAAGCTTTTACAACAGGCACAAGATAGCATGATGGGTATGGGCGACCTCGCCATCCGGGAATCAAAATTGAGCGCATATCGCACAAAGAATATCGCGGCCAGTCGGCTGAATCAGCAGGAATCTGCCAACGCGAGGATATATAAGGACGTTCACAGCGCTTACGTGAAAGCCAACGAGGAAGTTTTGGCCATTGAACCACGCGACCGTTTTGCTTTACGTTTCTATGCCATTGATCTTTTAAGTGGCAATGATCTAGTTAGAACTGAACAAATAACTTCGGCGCTCCGTACCTATGAACCGCACAGTGCCGAAGCCCACGTGCTGTATTCGCGCTATCTGCAGATGGCGGGGAAGAAGCGTGAGGCAATCACCGAGTTGAAGTTGGCTAGTTCTATCGAGCCAACCTATAGCGATGTCTATATATTGGTTGGGAGAATTGCGTACCAATTATTCGAGGATGGCGGCAAAGATGCACAAAGCATGGGCCAGGAAGGCGTCGCTTCCTACCGTACCGGCATCGAGAG
>JBBRXO010000176.1:0-3031 GCA_038248345.1 Armatimonadota bacterium
AAACGCGCCACGGCGGGCGCGGGCTACGGAGTTACAAATACGCGCCACGGCGGGCGCGGGCTACAATCCCTGGGAACGCCAATCTCCACATTGGCCCGTCCCCTCGATCGAAAGTTTCCACTGGGATTGAAATCCCGGCTGCAGGGCGTTAAAATGCCGGTCGTCCGCCTTCGCGGACTTTTCTGAACCGAATGATAGCGCGCTTTAGCGTGCTTGCCGTTAGTAGCCACCTCCTTCAGGGGGTGGTAGCCTCAACATAACTGATCACCTTTTTACCGGTGCCATTGGTGATGTCGTAGAGGACGTACATGCTATTGGCATGAGCGAGAATGTGTGAATTGTCCACCCAACTGAAGTCTTCACCTGCCGTTTTGAATACCTTAGTACCATTAATATCATAAACGATTAATTCTGGATATGTCGCATCTGCTCCATTTGCAATATGTAGCCCGTCTGGTGCCCATCTAAGATTGCCTTGGACAAACGGCATGTCATGAATCTTGTTTATTCGTACTTCGTCATAGCTTTCTATTACTTTCGGGAGTATAGGCCATGAACGGACGCTGTAGAGGCTTTGGTCAAAAATGGCATACTGCCCATCTGGCGAATATCTGCACTCTTCGTTTACTTTTACTACCATATTCTGACCAGTAGTCAGATTAATCCATTGCTCACCCTCATAATAATCCAAACTGATCACCCAGTTATCGTTGTTTTTTCTTATCTTCACATTACCAGAACCAACACCTTCATAATATGAAGTAAATGGAGACAGATGTTTTGTGACCCATTTATTATTAGCGAACGAGTAAACAAGCGTCTCCCTACGCACTTCGGGCTCCTCGCCATGTTTTGTTAGTTTTTGTCTTCGCTCCGCAATTCTAGTTGCTACAATACCACTCCCATCTGGGATTAATATCCAATCACATAGTTCAGTAATTTCTGTTAGTTTTGTGACATTTTCAGACATCGTTCTGTCTATTGAAACGCGGAAAAAGGTGCAGTGCGGCATTGCCCCATCATTATTTCGGTAGTAATATTCACTACCTGTAACCACAATGAACTCTTTTCCTCCTGGGAGCCATTCGATATCTCCCTGCAAATCCCATACCTTTTGCCATTTTCCTGTTTGTAAGTCACCGATCCATATCCCAGACCCACCTTTTGCCTGTTTATAGGAATATGCAAGGTAGCGTCCATCCGGACTAGGAACTGGGTCGCCATAAAGTAATTGATTATTCAGAAACGGCGTATCAAACAATGGCGAGGTCTGCAGCACCTCCGGTGTGACTATTGGCGTAACCTCTGCTACTTTCGCCTGCACAGCAGAAGATGACGATCCTGAAGCAACCACCTTCCCACCGCCCCGGCGGGTAATTGCCATGGTGACGACTAGCAGCAGCATAGCTGTGACGGTGAGCGCTATTGCCCATGTGGTGACGGTTTTGCGGTTTTTATCCATTGCTAACACTCCTTTGATTCGCGTGCCGACTTCCGACGAATTGGCTATGGCGATGCCCGCTATGGGGGCACGGCGCTGCCCACGTGCGGCCCCGGCAACAGCCAGTAGATGGGCGGCGTATGCTGACGCTTTTACCTCGGCGATAAGTACCGCGTTATCGCAGGCGGTTTCACGCTCGACGCGCATGCGGTAGGCGGCAAGCCAGATGAGCGGGTTCATCCAGTAACAGACGCAGGCGAGCTGGGCGAGCGTGTGCGCCAGCAGATCATGCCGCCGGATATGGGCCAACTCATGCAGCAGCACCGCACGCCGGCACTCAGGCGACCATTCGGCAGCTTGCACCGGGAGTAGCGCAGCCGGGGCGATGATGCCCACCACCACCGGTACCGCGATATCCGCGCTCAGCAGCAGGTGCACATGGGCCGGTATCTCCTCCGTACTCCATTCCGCAGGTGCGGGGCGGGCGCGTTTTAGGATTTTCCGGGTGATGGCATACCCGTACAGCAGCCGTGCGAGTACCGCAAAACTGCCCGCTGCCCAGATTAACATCAACCATAGGTACCATGGAACGGCAGGTGCCTGGGTAGCATGGTTGCGATGAGTCGCTGGCCTGGTAGCAACAGGCGCTGTTGGAATAACAGGAGCATCCATAGCAGCCGTCGGCGCTGTTTCCGCCGCTTCAGGCTGTGTTGCCGTTAATGCTGGAGAAGCTGGGATCGGCGCTGGTGTAACGCTTGGGAGGGAAGGCATTTTCCACTCCGGCAGGTAAACGGTGTGCCCGGCAGGGAGGAAGGCCGACAAAACCGGCAACAGCAGCACGCCAATAACTGCCAGCAGCCAGATGAGATGCCGCAAAGATGCGGAGGCACGCCAGCAGGCCAGCGTCACCACCCCGGCCAGCGCCAACAAGATGCCGTTCTTCAGCATGATGTCGAGTAGCCATGGGAGCCAGACGGCGCTCTCCAGGACTGTCAGGTGGGTGAACATGATTACCGCCCCTCCTTCCGCGCACCGTCGATGAGGCGCGTTAGTTCGTCAATCTCCGCTACCGAGAGTGACCTGGCATCGAGCAACGCCGCCACCGAATTGGCGATTGAGCCTTCGTAGAAAGTCTGCAGCACCCGTTGCAACGCCGCCTTCCCGGCAGCGTGGCGCGGATGCGTGGGGCGATAGACGTAGCAATTCTTCACCTGTTCGTGTGTCAGGTACCCCTTTTCCTCAAGGATATTCATGAAAGTGCGTACGGCAGAGTAACTCGGTGCGTCATCCAGCGCACCCCGCACCTCGGTAACCGTGGCCTTCCGAAGCTGGTAGACCACGTCCATAATCTGCCGCTCCCGCCGTCCCAGCTCTGTCATCGCCTCTTCCGTCATGATGATAATCTCCTACCAATGACATCTACTGCTAATATATTAGCAGGTATTTCGGCGTTGTCAAGAGTTTCTGGGGAAAATGTTGTATATATTACACACATCGTGGCATGGGCGTCTCGAAGATCATGAGAACGGGGCTGCGATTCAGGGCCTCATGTTTCCGCTGGGATTGAAATCCCGGCTGCAGGGCGCTACG
>JBBRXO010000177.1:0-2904 GCA_038248345.1 Armatimonadota bacterium
AGGGCAAGCGTTCCCGTCCCACAGACGATCGGCGTAGCCTTCTAGCCCAGTCGTTCACGGCTGGGCGAAACCGAGAGGCGTTTGTTTGTCATCAACTTACCAGCTCTGCTCACTCGCGGTAATGATCCACCTTGGCTCCTAGATTCAGCAGGCGGCGGCGCAACTCAGTGTGTCCGGGTGCGGTGAGGTCGGAATCTTCGCTGATTATCTCCTGTGCCGCCTGGCGTGCTTGCACCAAGCTTTGGCTATCCTGCAGCAGATTGCCGATTTTGAAGTCAAAAAGCCCGCTCTGCCGCGTGCCCAGGTAGTCACCGGGGCCGCGCAGTTGCAGGTCGAACTCGGCAATTTTGAAGCCGTCGCTCTCGGCAAGCATCGTCCGTAGCCGTTCGCGCGCGGGCAATGGCTCGCCGCTTGTAACCGCCGGGTTAAAACGTGGGTGGGTGACCAGAAAGCATACCGATTTATGGCTGCTACGCCCCACGCGTCCGCGTAGCTGATGCAATTGCGCTAGCCCGAAGCGCTCGGCGTTATGGATGAGCATCACGCTAGCGTTGGGCACGTCCACCCCCACCTCTACCACCGTGGTGCAGGCGAGAATCTGCGTCTGCCCGGTCCGGAAGGCCTCCATGGCAGCGTCCTTCACGTCCGGCTTCAGCCTACCGTGTAACAGACCGATCTTCAATTCAGGGAAGATATGCTCCCGCAAATCTTTGGCCATCTCCTCGGCGGCGTCCACCTGCAGCAGGTCACTGGCCTCCACCATCGGGCAGAGGACGTAGGCCTGCCGCCCGGCGGCGACTTCCGCGCGGATGAAGTCATACACCTCTGGCAGGCTGGCGTTGCTGGCCCAGCGTGTCTCTACTGGTGTACGTCCGGGCGGCATGTCATCCAGTACCGAGATATCCAAATCTCCGAAGACAGTGAGCGAAAGCGTACGCGGGATAGGCGTGGCCGACATCACCAACACATTCGGCAGTAGCCCCTTGCCGCGCAGTGTGGCACGTTGCACCACGCCGAAGCGGTGCTGCTCATCAATAATGATTAACCCCAGATCATTGAAGCTGATGCTCTCGGAGATGAGCGCGTGCGTGCCCACGGCGATGCGGCCGTCGCCGGAAGCCAGCAGCAACTCTGCAGCGCGACGCTCCGGTGACCCCAGCGAACCGGTGACCAGCACCGGAATAATGCCCAATGGGGCCAGCAGGTGGGTGAGTACCAGGTGCAGCTGACCGGCTAAAAGCTCTGTCGGAGCCATCATCGCCGCCTGTGCCCCGCTCAACACCGTGAAGGCTAACGCCCCGGCCGCCACCAGCGTTTTGCCACTGCCTACGTCCCCCTGCAACATGCGATTCATCGGGCGTGTGCTCCGCAAGTCGCCCTCAATCTCACTCAACACGCGTACTTGCGCCGGAGTAGGTGCAAAGGAGGCGATTTTAGCGATAATATCAGGGATAGCGATATCAGCCGCCAGGGACCGCGCCAGCTCATCGTGGTGATGATGGTGATGCCGTTGCGCCATATAGAGCTGTGGCACCAGGAACTCTTCAAAGGCCAACCGCCGCCGCGCTTCCTCGTGCATCGCCGGGTTATGGCGGAAATGCATCTCCTGTAGCGCATCAATGATCGGCAACAGCTCAAATTGCGTGCGGATAGCTAGTGGAATAGGGTCGATGGTGGCATTGGTAGAGGCGCTACTGCCCAGCGCATCCATCACGCGCAACACCGCACGGTGTACCTGACTTTGGAAGACCCCATTGCAAAGCGGATATATCGGGACTTGCGCGCCGACTTGCAGCTCGCGCAACTCCAGCGGCGATACCGTAAATATCTCCTCCAACGTTATCTGCACCAGTTGCCCGGTGCGGTCACAATTGCCGATAACGAAGACCGTATCGCCGGGGTTGAAGAGCAATTTAGCGGGTGACCACGTTGGGGTGCCGCCTTTGGGGCGCGCTGGCTCCATGGACATGCTGATCACCCACGCTTCACCGGTCTCGTCCGCAATGCCTAGGGTATATTTGTAGAGTGGATGCGGGCTAGTGCGCGATTTTACCCGCTCCGATTCCCGCCATTTCACCGTGCCCACCACAGCCACCCGCTGGGCGTCAGGTAATTCACTCACCGGACGCACCTCAACCCAGTCGCGGGGGATATGGTAGAGGAGATCACGCACCGTGGTCAGGTTCAGCTTTGAGGAGAGTAGCCGTGGCCACTGTGCCCGCGGGGCCAGCGTTTCAATCGGTAAATCCAACATCGCCCCGCCGGCGGGTAGTTTCGGGGCCTCTGGTTCAGTAGGTTTTGGCGTTTTCTTTGCCCGCGGTTTCGGTGCGGGTGCGGGTTTCATCACCGCTGGCGTGATGACAGTGACGGGCGCACCTATCTCCAAGTCGCGCAGATGGGCAATTGCCGCCATCGCCATATGCAGGCGTGCGTCGGTATCCGCACCGTCGTAGCCACGCAAAAGCTCCGCCAGCCCATCGGCAGAATCTTGCCCAGCGGCCGTGCTCGGGTATCTCCCCGCCCACAGACGGGCATATTGGCCGATGCCAGCGCCGACAATAGTGTTATTCGGGCAGCCCCGCTCCATCTCCAGCTCCAGCGGTTTGCGCAACTGCCCCCAAAAATGCGCCAGCTTCAGCGAATTCAAACTCGCATTATCCATCAAATGAAGTGTAACACATACGTTCGGTACGGGCAATATTTGTCGGGCTTGCGGGGAGAACCACGAAGACACGAAGGCACGAAGAGGAAAATTTTCTCTGTGTTCTCCGTACCTTCGTGGTTTTCCTACAGCCGTACGCCACTTAGCGCGGGGTGTAAACATTTGCTATCTTCCCCCCATATCCCCCGTTATGGTATGCTTAGCGACAAAGGAGGATACTATGAGTAACAACTATTTACCAC
>JBBRXO010000178.1:0-2650 GCA_038248345.1 Armatimonadota bacterium
AGGATCACCGACGCAATCGCGACGATAACCTTGGCAATTTTCAAAAAATCCAAAAGCCCTCACCTCCTCTCTATACAGATTTGTTAAGCACGCACTCATAGTCATAATATGTATTTGAGGTGGGTGGTTGATGCGGTTTTATGGAAAAACATGTGATTCGGATGTAAAGTGACGGATTTGTATACGTGGGGTGTGCGATAATAGTTGTGAGACAAGTTCTACGGGGTTATGTTACAATATAGTTGCTCTTCGAAGCATCGACTTATCAGGAGATCATGAATAATGGATGACAGATTCTTTGAGAAACCGATCCTGAACTCTCCGTACGAATACCCGGTACGACACTGGGAACTTGATGCGCAGGGGCAACCCACGCAGCAGATCATTGAGCGGCGGCGTAGCGCGGAGTATATCACGCCTATTCCCAAGCCAAAGAAGCAAAAGCAGGCGGCGTTGGTGCTTGATGAAGGCAAAGGGCTATCCACGACAGAGCAGCAGTATGATCCTACGCCGGCCATTAATGCGTTGCGTATTCATGTTGACAGGTGGCGGCATATCCCTGATTCCAGTAAGTGGAATGTAACGCCGGAGACCGCACGCTTGCTGCAGCATTGGCGCACCCATCAATTCAGTGGTATTCGGCCATTCTTTTGTCAGCTAGAAGCAGTAGAGACCGCTATCTGGTTAACAGAGGTAGCGCCACACACAAGAGTCGGGGAGGATTTTCTTAAGCGTCTGGATGAGTCCAACCAGGATGCCAACCCAGATTTGATGCGGTTGGCGTTGAAGCTGGCCACTGGCGCTGGCAAAACAACGGTGATGGCTATGATAATCGCCTGGCAAACCGTGAACGAAGTGCGTCGCCCCACCAGTAGCAGATTTACCCGTGGATTCCTCGTCGTTACCCCCGGATTGACCATTCGCGACCGCTTACGGGTGCTCCAGCCGAACGACCCGGATAGCTACTACGCCAGCCGCGAGCTGGTGCCCAGTGATATGCTGGCAGATATCGCACGCGCCAAAATTATCATTACCAATTATCACTCCTTCAAGCTGCGCGAGCGCATGGAGTTGTCGAAAGGCGGCCGCTTGCTGCTGCAGGGCAGGACTGGCGCGCCAGTTATCACCCTCGAATCCGAGGGGCAGATGCTGCAGCGGGTGATGCCCGACTTGATGGGCATGAAGAATATCATGGTGATAAATGATGAGGCGCACCACTGTTACCGCACCAAGCCCAATGCTATTGTTGAGGAAGAGCTGAAAGGCGATGAAAAGAAGGAAGCAGAGGAGAATACCAAGGCCGCCCGCCTCTGGATCAACGGGCTGGAAGCAGTTAATCGAAAGATCGGATTAACGCGTGTGATGGATCTCTCCGCCACGCCATTTTTCCTCAGTGGCTCTGGTTATGCCGAGGGCACTTTGTTCCCCTGGACTATGAGCGACTCCTCGCTGATGGATGCCATCGAGTGCGGCATTGTGAAGTTGCCGCGTGTGCCGGTGGCGGATAATATCCCCGGCAGTGAGATGCCACGTTTCCGCGAACTCTGGAAGCATATTCGTGCCCGTATGCCAAAGAAAGGCCGTGGGAAAGGAAACGCCCTTGATCCATTGAGTATCCCCGTGGAGTTGCCGACCGCCCTGGAAGCATTGTATGGGCACTATGAGAAAACCTTCAATCTCTGGCAGGAGTGCGGCCTTAAGGTACCCCCCTGCTTTATCATCGTCTGCAATAACACCAGTACCTCCAAGCTGGTTCTGTCAGAATTGAGTCGTCAGCCCTCTCCCGGGGTTGTCATGCCCGGCAAAACCCGGTAAGCTGACGGTGTTATGCCTGACCAGACTCATGATACCATACGTTGTCCGCACTACCAATCCAATCGGATCACACGACTGAAAACGCTGACCGAGCTGGGTATCGCCGGTTTCAATGCCGGACGTGTCGGCGGACCTATAATGATCGGACGGCAACGCCGTTCAACTTCCTGGAATTCCCGACCGACCTGGTCATGCTGGTGGTGCTCTGACGCCTGCGCTATGCGTTGAGCCTGCGAGACGTATAACTGACCCATGAAACCGTCCGCGATTGGGAGTAGCGCTTCGCGCCGTATCTCACCAGCCAACTGAAGAAACGACGCACAGGGAAGTGCTCCAGTCGCTGGCATGTCGACGAAACGTACGTCAAGGTCAAAGGCCAGTGGGTCTACCTCTATCGCGCCATTGATCGAGACGGGAACCTGGTCGACACCATGTTGAGCGCGACGCGGAGTAAAAAGGCGGCCATCCGTTTCTTTACCCAGGCCATCCAGACCACTGGGGTCAAGCCGACGTGCGTGACCACGGACAAATTGGCCTCGTACCGCAAAGCCATCCGCAAATCATGCGGTCGGAAGGTCATCCACCGCACCAGTAAGTATCTGAACAACCGCATCGAGCAAGACCACCGCGGCATCAAGCGACGGTATGGTCCTACACTCGGGTTCAAGTCATTCGACTGTGCGGCCGTCTGGTGCGCCGCCGTCGATGAAGTCCGTCAATTGTTCCGCCCCCGCACTGTCATGAAGGAGACGATCACCCTGGCCCAAGGCCGCGCGCATTTTCAACAATCCGTCACCGACTTCCAGCAGCTCTTCCTGAGCTGTCCGGTTGCCGA
>JBBRXO010000179.1:0-2532 GCA_038248345.1 Armatimonadota bacterium
ATGCTGCCGCTCTCGTCCAGCCCATCCCAATACACTGTATGAGCGCCGGCCTTAAAGAAGGTCTCGCCGATCAAGTTCTTGACCCGCTGGCCTTGCGCATCGTCGATAGCCAGGGTGACGTAGCCGTCCTCTGCCACAGTAAAGGTGACAGGGATAGGTGGGTGCCCTGCAGCAGCGGCTTGTCCTCCTGCGGCTTGAATGGGAGCTTGTCCGAGCGGGCTCATCGCCATCAACTCACCCAACATGCAGCGGCTGCCGTTTTTCGTTTGTCCCTGGACATAATTGTTTTCCACTGCTGGGGATAGGATGCGAAGACGTACCGCACGCGTAGTGACATCGCGACCGAAATCCAGCCAGTTGAGGTTAAAGGATTCCGGCGCACGATGAGCACACGTCCCGGTGATCACCGGTTTCCAATCCGCCTCGGTGGCCTCACGTGGATGCTGATCCGTCGGACCGGCATACATCTGCACATCCACCTGCCCCGCAAGTGCCCAAACTGCGCAGAGGCCGCGCAAGGTGATCGCCTGCGGCCAGACCAGCATCACCCATTCTGGTTCCTCTGGCGTGATGGGTAAAGTTCGTGGCATGTTCCCCGCGTTCGACCAGCCATCGCTGGTGCCATACGCCCCACTGGCCCCGTCAATCAATCGCGATGCCTCTACGCTATTGCGACTGACCAGCGGAACCGCATCGGGGGCGATATTCTCGAAGCGTTCGGTCAACAGATACATGCCCTGCAGCGAGCCAGCATGTTGGCGGTCATTGGCGCTGCTGTCGTATGTTAAACGCACGGCGCGCGTCGTAGTACCGGGAGGGAGAATCCACGTGCTGATTTCAGATTGGCGTACACTTTGTGCGGGAATCCATTGGGTATCATCCGCCATATCACCAGGATAAGCTGCGGTAGGTCGCAACACGGACACCCCGGTCAATCTCCCCCGGGTGAGCAGCGTGCCTACCGGGACGGGCTTCAACAGACCAATGCGCAAATGCCGGGGTCCGGCGTTATCCGTGGCGCCAAAGGTGATACCGCCCCATCCCATGCGCGAATTGGAGGTGGCGACGACCCAAGTGAGTTGGTTCGGGAAGTGCAGCTTGGTGTCCCCGGTCAGGAAGTCCTGTCGCGATGTCGCAACGTCTCCCACCCACTCGGCGGTGACGGCGTTGTCGAGAAGCTCCGCGGTGAGCGGCGTGGTGAACGGCGTATCCACAGCACGCGCCGGCACGACTAGAATGATACACAGGAGGACAACCAAACACCAGGATGCTCGAAGAAACGAGAAGCGGTGCAACAGAGATATTTCAGTCATAAATAGTCCTTTCAACGGTACTGTCAACACTTACCTCTCACCAAGCGAGTCGGCGCGTTAACGTATAGGTAACTATTCGGTAAAACCATCGAAATGAGATTTACCACAGACATAATATCCCACTCTAATCAGTCAGTCAATAGCGGTACAGTTGCTGTCTTTATAGCCTCAAAAAATCGGAGACAGGGCAAAAAATAGATGCCATGCTCCCAGCGCCACCTCACCGTACTTAAACCTGCCGGATGATAACAATCCATGTTAAACTCGCGCACGAGCGATTACGTGGAAGTTGGTACCTTAATTGGCATCTTTTCGTAGATTGTAGTGGCCCGCGGCCGTGCCCTACCTATACCGCCTCATCGGCGCCGTGGCGGTGGCGTTGGTGGTGCGATAGGGGGATACCTGGTTGGGCGTCGGCGCGGCAACGCCTAACCTCGGATTTTACCATGCAGTAGGCTATGCCCTCCTGCCTTATCAAGTAATACTAGCTGTTAATAACCCACAATTACTTTTTAACAGGGTACTCCGCTTCCAATTTGTCAGCATAGGCCATCAATTCCGGCATTTTCGTCTCTCTGAACTTTTTCAGCGTATCTACCATATACAAATCAAATATCTGGACGTCTTTATCTTTACTGTTATCATGGAGGCGGCGCAAACCAGTATCGATGTATCCAAATATTGATGTGCGCACACTCTCGTTGCCTATTTTCAATATAGGCATCATTCCGACAACAAAATAGTCTTGCATCGAGGGATAATCTAGCCCCATATCACCGGTAATTGCAGCGGTGATGGCGGTATCGAAAACCGGGTAATCCTTGAAGTCGAATATTAGCTTCTTTTTCTCTACTATTGCAATCGTCTTCTGTAACGCATTAGCCAACTGGTAGGTATCGGTCGAATAATCAATTCTAATGCCGTCGCTATCTAGACCAAGGAGGCTCTTATCATGCAGTCTTCTTCCAGATTCCTTCGCAAATGCGGAATAATATGCAAGGAGGTTCTTATCGCTTATCGGCACATTAGGGAAATACTTGTCAAATTCTATATTCCAAAAGGTGCTAGAGCCTCCTCGATAAATAACTTCTTTCGGGTCGGTCATCGTTGTCTGATAACGGTAATTCCCATTTCTCTCTAGCGTCGCCGTTGCGGGGATCGCGGTTGCAGATGTTTTCGGGTACATTTTAATATCCAGCATCCCCATATCATTTCGCCA
>JBBRXO010000180.1:0-2370 GCA_038248345.1 Armatimonadota bacterium
ATCGCGCAATCTCCTCGCGCAATGCCGCATTCTCGGCCCGCAGCCGCGCATTCTCTTCCATCACCCCAAGCACCAACCGCTTCAGGTCCTCAAAGGCTAGCGCGTCGATATCTGGTCGCCGATTCGTCATGCCCCCATAGACCGTATGTTCATAGTCATCTCCAGCTTTTGCGGCAAGCAGTCTATAGTTAAAGACAGCTGCGCCGCGAAAGGATGGAGCAACCCTCTGGGATATGGAGATGACCATGAACATGCTGTATATCGGATTGGACGCGCATAAAAAGACGATTGTTGTGGCGGTTGCCGAAGATGGACGGACTGGCGAGGTTCGTTCCCACGGCACCATCGAGAATACGCCAGCAAATGTAGACAAGCTGATCAAGCGGCTTACAAAACCAGAGACTGAACTCCATTTTTGCTACGAGGCTGGCTGCTGTGGCTATGGGCTGCAGCGGCAGATTGTTTCTGCCGGGCATCTCTGCACTGTGGTGGCACCAAGCCGGATTCCCAGCAAACCCGGCGACCATGTGAAGACCGATCGCCTCGATGCCATCAAACTGGCTCGACTTCATCGGGCTGGTGAACTTGACGCCGTATGGGTGCCAGATGCGGCCCACGAGGCGATGCGGGATCTGGTGCGCTCCCGTGGCGATGCCATGAACCAACTGAAGGCATGCAAGCAACAGCTGCAGTCCTTTTTGCTACGGCATGGGAGGATTTACAACGGCCTGACCAGCTGGACACGTGCACATTATGGATGGCTTGCCGACCAGAAGTTCGAGCATCCAGCGCATCAGATCGTCTTCCAAGATTATATCAACGCTGTCCATAATACCAGCAAGCGCGAGGGTCAGTTGACCAAGCAGATTGAAGAACTCTTGCCACACTGGACAATGAGACCCTTGGTTGAGGCCCTTTGCCTGATGAAGGGCATCAATCTGGTGGCAGCTGCAACCATTCTATCCGTGACTGGGGATTTGCGGCGGTTTCCAACGCCTACGCAACTCAGCGCCTATTTTGGCCTTGCCGTTGCCGAGTATTCGAGCGGCAGTAACGTCAAGCGGGGCGGCCTGACCAAAGCCGGTAATAGCGAAGCCCGTCGGGTCCTGATACAGGGCGCCTGGTGTTACCGATTTCCAGCACGGGTAACCACGCAGAAAGAGCCAAAACTTTCAGCAACTGAAGCCTGTATCCGCGATGTGGCCTGGCGCGCGCAGCTCAGGCTCTGCAGCCGCTATCGACGCTTGATCGCCCTCGGCAAAAGAGCTCCGATCGTCTGTGCAGCGGTTGCTCGGGAACTTGCAACCTTTATCTGGGAAATGGGGCAGATCGTGCCAATTACAACCTGACAACCAACTATCCGTGAAACACATTCTGGCAAACACAGCGAAGAGATCAGGTTCCGTTTGGGTAGAACTCGATGAATCTATGGGCAGATCCGCAAGATCGGTGCCCGATTATAGACTGAGTTAAACCCGCGACGACCAATGGTAATGCGGTAAATTCATAAGCCCGCGTATGAGAGATTGATCAGACGACGCTTTGCACCTGATCTCTTCACCTTGTTTGCCAGACTAAGCATTTCTAAATGTCTTTTCAATAAAAAGTGGGGCATGCGGAAAAACTTGTACTAAACCCTTGACTATGAACATGAGAGATTCAGATCTTCTTTAATGCTTCGTTAAAATCTCGCCCGCCCTTTTGCCGGTGTTACAATTATTCTTGCCCCGAGGCAGCGCCTCTGGCAATTCTAAGTGTATGGGCTTCCGACTTTTCCACAAACGATTCGCATGGAGCGCGGCATGTCTTATGATGTTGCCCTTGGCATCGCCATGTCTGGCCGATAGCCCCCCTTTAGGATATATAGGCCCCGTGGCGCGCACGGACTCAGATTTCGCACCGCCGTCTTTGAAAGACGCTGGTCCCGCGCCGGAGCTTCGAGCTGAGGGTGTTCCGCCACTGGGTTATCTTGGGCCGGTACCTCGTCCCCAAGGTCCACGCGCTTCTACCGCCGCCGATGCCCAGAGCGATCACCGTGGAGAAACGCTGATTACCGCCGAACAAATGAATTCCGACAGCGTAACGCATGTCGTGACAGCGACAGGCAAGGTTGAGCTAGTGCACGGCGATTATTTGCTTCATGCCGACAAAGTCTCCTATGACCAGAAGATCGGCGTTATGACCGCCGATGGACACGTCGCGCTTTTGATGCCGTCCGGTGAAGTCGAATTTTCTGATCATCAGGAAATCACCGGCGACATGAAGCAGGCCTTCGCCCGGAATATGGGTATTTTGTTCCCCGACAATTCACGCATGGCGGCTAATTTTATGCAACGTTATGACGAGCGTTATACCGTGGCGGATAATGCC
>JBBRXO010000181.1:0-2308 GCA_038248345.1 Armatimonadota bacterium
CCTCGCGAAATCTAATTGGGCAGATAATGTTTGGTGATTTTCCGCTACTATCAAACATGCTACAAACACCAAGTGGATCCTTAGCTTTATCCTTGGTGCAATTAGGTACTTTATTATTGAATGGACACAGTTTATTCAAACGGTAGCGAGTAGCAGTATCAGATTGATTGCTAAGCGGAAAACCGAATACTTCAGCAAGTGGTTGTTTCGACATTCGTAAAACCTTCCATTTTTCAATTACTGACCTATTCTAGCACATTTCACCCCATCTTCCGCACCGCATCCACAGCCGCTTGCTGCACTGCCGTGCTAAGGCTGGGGTAGACGCGGGGGAGGGCGGCGATGGTCTGCACGGGGACTTTGGCCGCCAGCGCCAGCGCCAGCTCGTGGATCAGCTCACCGGCGTTGTGACCCGCGATGTGCGCGCCGAGGAGAGTGCCATCTTTCCGATCCACCACCAGCTTGACGAAGCCGGTGGCGTGGCCGGCGATGACGGCGCGGTCGCAGGCACTGAATGAGCTGTAGCCGATGACTACGTCCGCTCCGTTGGTGCACGCCTGGTCCTCCGTCAGACCAACGCCGGCGATCTCCGGGTCGATGAATGTAGTATGCGCCAGCGGTAACATGGTGAAGAGTGGCGGTACAGCAATACCAGCATTCGCCCCCACATGTGCGCCCTGCGCCTCCGCCAGCGGGCGAAATTGCGCCCCCCCGGCGACATCGCCACAGGCCCAGATATGCGGCACGTTCGTCTGCAGTGTCGCGCCCACTGATAAACACCCACGCTCCACCGTCAGCCCAGCGGCTTCGGGGTTGAGGCCATCCAATTGCGGTTTGCGCCCTGTTGCCACCAGCACTTCGTCGGCAGTCAGTGTCAGTGTCTCGCCGTCTACTTCCGTCAGCAACAACTTCCCGGCGTCGGTCTGCGTTACCTGGGATATCTTCGCATTCAGATAGACGGTAATCCCATCGCCTCGCAATGCCAGCGCAGCCAGCGCCGAGGATTCCGGCTCGTCATTTAGCAGCAGGCGTTCGCATGTCTCCACTAGCGTCACCTGTACCCCCAGGCGGGAAAAGAGCTGGGCGAACTCGCACCCCACAGCACCCCCGCCGATGATGATCATGCTCTTCGGTAAGGTCGGCAACCCCACGGCGCGCATGTAGGTAAGATATTTTATCTCGGCTAAGCCGGGGATCGGTGGTAACCAGGGGAAAGCCCCGGTAGCCAGCACGATCTGCGCAGCAATAATATCGGTACCGTGGACGCGCACGCGATGTGCGTCCATGAAAGAAGCCCGGCCTTTGTAGACATCAATACCTTCGGCGGCAACAGCAGCTGCAGAGTCAGGTACGGCCAGCGAAGCGAGTACATCCGCTTTGCGCTGTTGCACACGCGAGAAGTCAACATCCACTGTGGGGATGTCGATACCCAGTTCCCCGGCCTGCAGGGCGGCATAGCGTGCCTGCGCCGCCACCAGCAACGCCTTAGTCGGCAGGCACGTCCACCAGAGGCAGTCACCGCCCAGACGCGTGGAGTCGACCAACGCCACCTTCTGTCCACGCGCCACTGCCGTACGGGCCGCGCTTAACCCAGCAGTGCCCCCGCCGATGACTAACAAATCGTAATTGACTTCTGCCACGTTTCCTCCTGAATGCGCTTTATGGTAATTCCATCAATACTACCTTACCATTTGGATCGCGAAGGTTGGTTACCCGCATCCAGGGGAGCATTTTTTGCTTGTCCTCTAGCCATTTGGGTTGAGCAGCGCGAATCTTATCCATACGCGTCAGGAAGCGCAACGCCGGTTTGATCTCTGCTATTGCTGGCACCCACTCGTCTTTTATCTCTTCGACATAAAACACACGAAAATCCGAGATACCCGTAGTCTTGTCAGTATAGGAAAGCGGGGTGGTGTACTGCCCGGCTTTCAAACCCTGGCCGTTACGCGCGTTAAAAATAGCGTCGGAGAAAGTCTGTATTTGCATGGTTTCTTTCGTCCACCAGCCTACATCACCTTTTACTTTCTTCAAATTCTCATCATTAGACAATTCAACAGAGATCATCTGCGCGGTATCCAACGGATCATGTTTTTCCAGACGATTACAGGCGCTTTTTGCTTCAGCGTAATTCTTTGTGATGATGGCGGTTAGCTTCACCATCCGGGGGCGGATGATGATTTTGGGTTTATTTACATACCATTCAGTCATTTCGGCTTCCGAAATGGAGACTTTCATCACCTTCTCTGCCAGCATCGTAAACCGAGTCTCTTCATCCAGCAACTCCTGCGGAATAGAATCGAGGATACTC
>JBBRXO010000182.1:0-2306 GCA_038248345.1 Armatimonadota bacterium
CGGGTTTTTAATCCGATAATTTCATCTTCGAGATCCTGAACCTCCAAAGGAAGTTCCCCGCGTAAGGTGTTGATCTTATCTATCTCTGATGCAACGGTTTGAAGCTCATAGAGCATCTTTAGTTTCTCCTGAACAGAAACCTCTTTTCCCGTGGCGCGTTTAGTGTTAGCAAATACGCGCCACGGCGGGCGCGGGCTACAGTCGAAGGGCCAGAAAAGTCCGCGAAGGCGGACGATCGGCATTTTAATGCCCAGCAGCCGGGATTTCAATCCCAGTGGAAATATAGGAAATAGGCTTTTAGCATAGGCGTCTCGCCTGCCCTTTTCTCTCTTTGTGTCTTCGTGCCTTCGTGGTTTTCCCCGTTCTCATGGGTGGTGACGCCTGCGCTCCCAGGGATACCCTATCCATTTTCATTCATTTGTACTCCCTCCCACCTTCCCCCGCAAATATGCTAAAATTAGCACATATCGCCGGGGGAACGGCTTTTTTTTGTAGAGGAGCATCGCATGATAAAATTGGATTACTCGTATCTGTCACCGGAAGTATCACCGGCGAATATTGCGGCGACGCAGGGGGCGGTGAAGTTGGCGCATAATATGCTGCATGAGGGCACCGGCGCGGGGAATGATTTCCTCGGCTGGCTCGATCCGGCGGCGATTATGGACGCCACGCAGTTGGTGAAGATCAAAGCGGTGACCGCGAAGCTGCGGGAAGAGACCGATATCATGGTGGTGGTGGGCATAGGTGGCTCCTATCTGGGCGCACGCACCGTCATTGAGGCATTGGCCCCCGCCAGCGGCAAGCAGGTGCTCTACGCCGGGCAGACGCTCTCCGCCGACTACACCGCCTGGCTGCTGGACTACCTGGTGGGGAAACGCTTCTGCATTAACGTGGTGAGCAAATCCGGCACTACCACCGAGCCGGCCATCGCCTTCCGCCTGCTGCGCGACCTGCTTATCAGCGAAGTGGGCGAGGATATCGCCACCACGCGTATTATCGCCAGCACCGACCCGGATAAAGGCGCGCTACGCACCTCGGTGCAGAATAAGGGCTACACCGACTTCCCCATCCCTGCCAACGTCGGCGGGCGCTACAGCGTCTTCACCGCGGTGGGCATGGTGCCCTTCGCCTACGCCGGCATTGATGTCGATGCGCTCATCACCGGGGCTGTCGCCTGCGCGGAAGCCTGCAAAAATCCTGATCTAACGGTGAACCCCGCCTATGTCTACGCCGCCGCGCGTAATATCCTGCTGGAGCAGGGCAAAGATATCGAACTGATGGCGAACTTCGAGCCGCGCCTGCACTACCTGGCCGAATGGTGGAAACAGCTGTACGGCGAAAGCGAGGGCAAAGACGGCAAGGGGATCTTCCCCGCCAGCGTGGAGTTCACCACCGACCTGCACAGCATGGGCCAGTGGATCCAGGACGGCCGCCGCGCCATCTTCGAGACCTTCATCAATCTCGACGGCGGGCAGCCCATCGTACACCTGCCCAGCGATGCGGAGAATCTGGACGAACTGAACTACCTAGTGGGCACCGACATCAACAGCGTCAACTACAGCGCCTTCCAGGGCACCGCGCTGGCGCACCGCAGCGGCGGTGTACCCAGCATGACGATCACGCTGGCCAAACTCGACGCCTTCAACCTGGGCGAGCTGCTCTACTTCTTCCAGAAAGCCTGCGGCATCAGCGGCTACCTGCTGGGCGTCAACCCCTTCGATCAGGAGGGTGTAGAAGCCTACAAAAAGAACATGTTCGCGCTGCTGGGCAAAAAGGGCGACGCCGTGAAAGCCGAGGTAACCGCCGCTGTGGACGCCGCCGTGGGTGTGAATGTGGTGGGGTTCTGAGCTAATTATCCACCGCGAAGCGGTGACGGAATATAGCCCGGTGCGTCAGCGCCGGGTCTGAATCGTTTTCAATATTCCCACCCTGAACGGGTAGTGGATAGATTTTCCGGCACCCCTTCGGGGTGAAATACCTAACGTAATGATATTCCCAGGGCTTGCGCCCTGGGCTATATTCCGGCACCGCTTCGCGGTGGTTGGTAAATGGAACAATCCCCATTTATCTTCTCTGTGCTCTCTGTGTACTCTGTATTGAAATTAAAATACAGGAATCACAACCACGCGCTCATGGGCGGGTCGCCCATGCTACGATGTCAGGCCCCGCTACTATAACCGCGGAATCCCCATGCCGCCGCCGATCTCGATGATGGCACCGGTAGAGTAAGCGAAGTACCCTTTGGCGAGGCCGACAACGGCTTTGCCGATATCTTCCGGGTAGCCCCAACGGTGTTGCGGGATGAG
>JBBRXO010000183.1:0-2002 GCA_038248345.1 Armatimonadota bacterium
ACCGCTCGGCCACCCCTCCGCAGGGGCAATGATAATTTACGCGACGAGCGTACATTTTGTCAATGCTACGGGTGGAAAATGGGCATATTTTGCATAAAAACCGCCAGTGCGGGACGATAATGGAGAATTTTGATGACTGACCGAAGACACAAAAAACCGGTTGAAGAGACCGAAGCGGCCCAAGCGCCCGCGACTATCGAAGAGTTGCAGGCGGCGTTGGAGACCCTGAATGCCGAATTGACGGAAACACGCAACACCATGTTGCGCGCCCAGGCGGACTATGAGAACCACCGTCGCCGTATGCGTTCCGAGCGTGACCTGGAAGCGGTACGTGGCCGCGACCGTGTGCTCACCGATATTCTGCCGGTGGTGGATGACTTCGAGCGTGCGCTGAATGCCGACGATACTGACACCCCCTTCCGCCAGGGGATTGAGCTGATCTATCGGCAACTGCTGGCGATGCTCAAGCGCTACGACATCACCCCGATGGTGGTGGTGGGGCAACAGTTCGACCCCAAATTTCATGATGCCGCCGCCAGTGTACCCACCAACGAGGCACCCGAGCACAGCATCATCGGCGAAGTCCTGCGCGGCTACATGAAAGGTGGCGACATCTTCCGCCACGCCAAAGTAGCGGTGGCGGTGAGTCCGGAAGAAAAGACGGGAGAATAGAAGATAGTTGCAAAACCTATTTCTCGCGGGGATTGAAATTCCGGTAGGATAATGAGGTTATTCAATTACCTCGAGAGGACTTTCGTTTGAGGGCACTATCTGCGTTTGCATTTCACGGTTAGCCTTAGCCTGGCCGTGAACGACCAGGCTGGCAGGCCTTCGGCCAATCACCCTTCGGGTGGGATGGTCGAAGGTGAGCGCACCCGTCCGAAGGACGATTGGCGTAGCCCTCTAGCCCAGTCGTTCACGGCTGGGCGAATGGCGGAAGTGCTTGTACATGATAAAAATGCATATTCTGACCTTAATTTCCGACTCACTGCGTCGGAAATCAAGGTCAGATGATATTTCTTTCTATGCTTTGTTACGATCTTCCGCAATTCACCACGCTGTGCGTGGTGAATTTAATAATAAAGGATTTACTCGCTTATTGTGGTGCGTTGATTGTTCCAGAAGGGTAGCATATGAATGATATTATTATCGGCATAGACCTGGGGACTACTAACTCCGTCGCGGCGGTGCTGGAGGGTGGTGAGGCGCGGGTGATTCCTACTGCCGAGGGGAATAACTTGTGCCCCAGCGTGGTGGGCTTCACCCCCTCGGGCGAGTGCGTGGTGGGGGAGATCGCCAAACGGCAGCTCCTCACGCATCCGGCGCGTACCCTTGCTTCGGTGAAGCGCCATATGGGCTCCAGCTTCACCTTCACGGTAGATGGGCGCGTGTACACCCCGCAGGAGATTTCGGCCTTTATTCTGCGCAAGTTGCGGCAGGATGTAGAGGATTACCTGGGGATGACGGTGAACAAGGCCGTCATCACCGTGCCTGCGTACTTCAGCGACGCCCAACGGCAGGCCACCAAGGATGCCGGGCGCATCGCCGGGCTGGAGGTGGTGCGTATCGTCAATGAGCCCACCGCCGCCGCGCTGGCCTACGGGGAAGACCACCACCAGCCGCATCGAGTGCTGGTATGGGATCTGGGCGGCGGCACCTTCGACGTCTCCATATTGGAGATTGGTGAAGGACTATGCCAGGTGCTGGCCACCAACGGCGACACCCGCCTGGGCGGCGACGACTGGGACGGCCGCCTGATGAATTACTTCATCAATCTCTTTCACGAGCAGGAGGGGATCGACCTCGCCCATGACCGACTGGCGCTGCAGCGGCTGAAGCAGGCAGCGGAGGCGGCGAAGATTCAGCTATCTGATGAGCTTAATACAACCATCAGCCTACCCTTCCTGGCGGCGAAAGACGGCAACCCCGTGCATCTAAACGTAAACCTGTCCCGCGTGCAGTTTGAAGCTCTCACCCATGATCTGCGTGATCGTATGGTCGG
>JBBRXO010000184.1:0-1995 GCA_038248345.1 Armatimonadota bacterium
AAGCGCTTGCAGGCCACCCTTCACGCTCCAGCAGCGCGTGAAGCCGGAACGACGGAGCAGGGTGACGGCTTGCCAACTGCGAATGCCAGTGGAGCAGTAGATCAATATATTCTCTACGGAATTATAACGTAGCATTTGGCGGATGAAGGTACTGTATGGCACATGAATTGCTCCCGCGAGTGATGGATTCTCGTCCAGTTCTACCGAATCGCGCACGTCTAACAGCGTCAATTCACCTTTCGCTATCTTCGCCAATGCTTCTTCTGCGCTAATTTCTATTGGTGTATCTTTCCCGGTCGTAAGGGCCATGCCGCAAAACTCCTGATAATCCTGCAGCTCGGTAATACTCTTGTTGTTTCCACATATTGGACAATCCGGGTTCTTATTTATTCGTAATTCCTGGAATCGCATGGCTCCGGCATTGACACGCAAGAGGCGGCCGCGAAGTGGTTCCCCAGTGCCGAGGATCAATTTCAGTGCCTCTGTGGCCTGCAGTACCCCGATCAAACCAGGGAGCACTCCAAGTACACCACCCTCGGCACAACTGGGGACAGTCGACGGTTGCGGTGGTTTGGGAAAGAGACAACGGTAGCAGGGGCCATTATCAACATCGAAAACGCTTACCTGACCTTCAAATTGATAAATACTGCCGAACACCAGTGGCTTATGCAGCATAACACAAACATCATTGAGCAGGTAACGCGTGGGAAAATTATCCGTACCGTCGATGATGACATCATAACCGCCAGCCAATTCCAGCGCATTATCATTCGTCAATCGCTGCGGAATAGTGATCACTTTCACCAGTGGATTTATCTCATTAATAGCGCTGGCCGCAGAATCAACTTTCAATTGCCCTATAGTGCTGGTGCGGTGAATCACTTGCCGTTGCAAATTACTCTCATCCACCACATCATCATCGGCAATACCCAACGTCCCGACGCCAGCGGCGGCCAGATACAACGCGGCACTGGAGCCCAAACCACCGACCCCAACCAGCAGGATACGCGCTTTTTTTATCTTCTCCTGGCCAGCAACCCCCACGCCTGGAAGCACCAGGTGACGGCTATAACGATATTCTTCTGCTATTGTAAGCGGCATAATTAATTATATCTCAAATCAGTCCGTTGAAAACATCTCTCTTCTATTTGACCAGCGGAACTGATCTTACTCAATATTCCGTTTATCCAATACCCGTTTCGCTTTGCCCATACTGCGTTCCAATGTTTGGGGCTCTACCAGCTTTACTCTAACAGAAATGCCGAGGGTGTTGTGTATCTTTTTGGAGAGTAGTTGCTGCAATTCTGTCATTCTGCCGATACGACTCATCCCTTCGCTGAAGAGTTTCTCGGATACCTCTACCCATACTTCCAGGGTATCCAGCGAGCCTTCACGAGTGATCACCAGCAGGTAATGCGGGCTGGTGCCGTCGGTCTCCATCAGCACATGCTCAACCTGCGTGGGGAAGACGTTGACGCCACGGATGATAAGCATATCATCCGTGCGCCCTTTCACCCGGCTCATGCGTGCGCTGGTACGTCCACACTTGCACACCATCGTGGTGACGGAAGTGAGGTCACGCGTGCGGTAGCGGATAACCGGCAAGGCTTCTTTCCACAGCGGGGTGACCACCAGCTCGCCGATCTCGCCTTCGGGCATCGGCACGCCCGTGATCGGGTCGATGATCTCCCAGATATACTTGTCCTCGGCGATGTGCATCCCATCTTTGGCGATCTCGCACTCCCCGCAGAAGCCCGGGCCGCCCAACTCGCTCATGCCATAGTTGTCGGTCGCAGACAGGCCGAAACTCTCCTGGATACGCGTGCGCATCCCTTCCGTCCACGGCTCCGCGCCGAAGAGACCCCACTTCAGTACGATGTCCTCGCCCAGTTTCAGCCCGCGTGTCTTGGCTTCCTCCGCCAGATGCGCCGCATACGATGGCGTGGAGACAAGGGCGGTAGACTGGAAGTCCGTCATGTACATCAGTTGTCGATC
>JBBRXO010000185.1:0-1754 GCA_038248345.1 Armatimonadota bacterium
AACGGCGCGCGCTGCGCGTGCATATTCTGTAACACCGCACGCAACGCTTCCCCGGTGCCGGGTAAGCCGAAGGGGTTGGCTTGCAGCTTCTCCGCCAGGCGCAGCAGTTGCCGCTCGGTGCCGAGTAAAACGATGTCGGTACGCTCAATAGCGTGCGCCACCGTCTTCCAGTGCACCACCGCGTCGCCGCCCAGCGCGAGCATCTCCTGCTTGATGATATTCGCCGCCGTCGCGGGCACCTGCTCCAGCCGCACCAGCCGGAACAGCCCCTTGGGCAGCATTATCTCCACGCCCGCCGCCGAGCTACCCACACGCACCAGCTCCGCCGCCACCTCATCACGAGTGACGGCAGCGAGGACGCGGATGCCGGTGTCTGCTCTACGTTGTTTGGCCATAGTGCATATATTGTAACATAGGACACCACGAAGTGGTGACGGAATATAGCCCAGTACAGGAGTATCGTTTTTAGTGCCCGTCCGTTTCGCCCAGTCCTTCACGGCCAGGCGAGGGAGAACGACTTATCACTAAATACGATACTCCTGAGGTTTGTAGGTTGCCCCTTATGGATAGATGGCTCTTATCCATTTCCCCCACTCTCTCTGTGTCCTCCGTGCCCTCTGTGTTTATATTATATCTCTTCGCGTCTTCGTGCCTTCGTGGTGTATAATAACACAGAGGTAACAGGATGAAGCGTGTGGTGGTGACAGGTATGGGCGTGGTCTCCTGCCTGGGTAATGATGTAGAGACGTTTTGGGCGGCGTTGCTGGCGGGGAAGAGCGGCATTGTACCGATGACCCGCTGGGACCCGACGGGGCTGCGCAATGTGAATATGGGTCAGGTGAAAGACTTCCCCTGGGAAGATGAGCATGACGAGGCGACGCAGTTCGCTCGCCACGCGGCCCGGCAGGCAATGGCGGGGGTGAAGGGTGACGGCGTGGGGATAGCCGCCAGCACCAACTTCGGCGGAGCCACGATGTGGGACCAGTACCTAGCCTGCATAAACGAAGGGGAGATCGACGCGGAGACCGCTGAATTCTTCCATGAGTCGCTCTTTGCCACCGCCACAGACGTTATGCGCGCCGACAACGGCCTCACTGGCCCAGCACGCACGCTCTCGCTCAGTTGCAGCAGCGGCACCGCCACGCTGGGGCAGGGGCTGGATATGATCCGCCTGGGCGCGGCCGACGCGGTGCTCTGCGAGGGGCATGACAGCCTGGCATACAGCAGTATGGCGGGGCTATCTATCCTGCGCACCATCACCGCCGATATGCTACGCCCCTTCGATACCCGCCGCAGCGGTACCATCTTCGGCGAGGGAGCCGGGGCGCTCTTGCTGGAGGAATATGAGCACGCGCAGGCACGCGGCGCTACCATCTACGGCGAGGTGCTGGGCTACGCGGTGAACAACACAAGCTACCACCTGACCGCCCCCGACAAAGAGGGCGCGGGGATAGTCGCCGCGCTGCGTGCCGCGTTGCTTGACGCTGATGTGGCACCCGAAGAGGTAGACTACGTGAACGCCCACTGCACCGGCACCGCCTACTTCGACGTCACTGAGACCAAGGCAGTGAAGACCGTCCTCGGCGCGCGCGCCTACCAGATACCCATGAGCAGTATCAAACCCGCCACCGGGCATATGATGGCGGCAGCGGGCAGCGTGGAGGCGATAGCCACCATCTGCGCCTGCCGCGACGGCATCATACCCCCCACCCACAACCACGAGCAACCCGACCCCGAATGCGACCATGACTACG